>NZ_NQYG01000038.1:0-54136 GCF_002878485.1 Pseudomonas sp. AD21 | reverse complement strand
CACCTAAAGCCGTTTAGGGGCTAGGCATGAACCATAGAATCTCCCACAGTGGGATTGGGTGCAGGCAGTTGGAGAGTGGTCGGCTGTCTGGTCGCCTTCGCGAGCAAGCCCGCTCCCACAGTGGGATGGGGTGCAGGCAGTTGGAGAGTGGTCGGCTGTCAGGCCGCCATCGCCAGCAGGCTGGCTGGCTCCCACAATTTTGAACTGTGTGCATCGCACGCGGCGCAGCCGCCCCACTCAACAGGATGAGCGCAAGCTCGGCTGCAGCTCTTGATCTGCAGGCCCCATCGGCAGGCTGAGTGGAGGGATTCATCCGGGGGTGGGAGCGCAGCGACCGTTTGGCGAAGCCAAACACATCGAGAGGAGGTGCAGCGAAGCAAACCGGAGGCGATGCCCCCGGATGAACCCCGCAACGAAGGAACCCGAGCCTAAGCGAGGGCCGTACGCCGGGGCCCAGCGTTTTGGTTACTTTTTGGCGTCTGAAAAAGTGACTCGCTGTAAAAGCGAACCCGCCAGCCGCAACCCCCGAACCAACGGATATACCCCCAAAACCCCAAGAACATGGTCGGCCCAAAGGCCGCCAAGTCAAAAGCGTGAACCCTGTCAAAACCCTGAACACACAAGCAGAAACATCCCCTCCCATTGAAACCACCCAAACCCTGCCCCATCTAAGACCCATACCCCATTGCGCAGGTGCCCCATGAGCGACCAGCAAGAATTCCCGGACAACCCAGACGACTACACCGAAGCCGAACACATCGAACACACCTCCTCCGGCAAAGACCTCGCCCTGCCCGGCCAGAACCTGCCGGACAAGGTCTACGTCATCCCGATCCACAACCGCCCGTTCTTCCCGGCCCAAGTGCTGCCGGTCATCGTCAATGAAGAACCCTGGGCCGAGACCCTGGATCTGGTCAGCAAATCCGACCACCACTCCCTGGCCCTGTTCTTCATGGACACGCCCCAGGAAGACCCGCGCCACTTCAACACCGGCGCCCTCCCCGAATACGGCACGCTGGTCAAAGTCCATCACGCCAGCCGCGAAAACGGCAAACTGCAGTTCGTCGCCCAAGGCCTGAGCCGTGTGCGCATCAAGACCTGGCTCAAACACCATCGCCCGCCGTATCTGGTGGAAGTCGAATACCCGCACCAGCCGACCGAGCCGACCGACGAGGTCAAGGCCTACGGCATGGCGCTGATCAACGCGATCAAGGAACTGCTGCCGCTCAACCCGCTGTACAGCGAAGAGCTGAAGAACTACCTCAACCGCTTCAGCCCCAACGACCCGTCGCCGCTGACCGACTTCGCCGCCGCCCTCACTTCGGCCACCGGCCCCGAGCTGCAGGAAGTGCTCGACTGCGTGCCGATGCTCAAGCGCATGGAAAAAGTCCTGCCGATGCTGCGCAAGGAAGTCGAAGTCGCACGCCTGCAAAAAGAGATTTCGGCGGAAGTTAACCGCAAGATCGGCGAGCATCAGCGCGAGTTCTTCCTCAAGGAACAACTCAAGGTCATCCAGCAGGAACTCGGCCTGACCAAGGACGACCGTAGCGCCGACCTCGAACAGTTCGAACAGCGCCTCGAAGGCAAAGTCCTGCCGGCGCAGGTGCAAAAACGCCTCGAAGAGGAAATGAACAAGCTGTCGATCCTCGAGACCGGTTCGCCGGAGTACGCGGTCACCCGCAACTACCTCGACTGGGCGACGTCGGTGCCGTGGGGCGTGTATGGCGAGGACAAACTCGACCTCAAGCACGCGCGCAAGGTGCTCGACAAACACCACGCGGGCCTGGACGACATCAAGGACCGCATCCTCGAGTTCCTCGCGGTCGGTGCCTACAAAGGCGAAATCAGCGGTTCCATCGTGCTGCTGGTCGGCCCGCCGGGCGTGGGTAAAACCAGCGTCGGCAAATCCATCGCCGAATCCCTCGGCCGGCCGTTCTACCGCTTCAGCCTCGGCGGCATGCGCGACGAAGCCGAGATCAAGGGCCACCGTCGCACCTACATCGGCGCGCAACCGGGCAAACTGGTGCAGGCGTTGAAAGACGTCGAAGTGATGAACCCGGTGATCATGCTCGACGAAATCGACAAGATGGGCCAGAGCTACCAGGGCGACCCGGCCTCGGCGCTGCTGGAAACCCTCGATCCGGAACAGAACGTCGAATTCCTCGACCACTATCTCGACCTGCGCATGGACCTGTCGAAAGTCCTGTTCGTGTGCACCGCCAACACCCTGGATTCGATTCCCGGGCCGTTGCTGGACCGCATGGAAGTGATTCGCCTGTCGGGCTACATCACCGAAGAAAAAGTCGCCATCGCCAAGCGTCACCTGTGGCCGAAACTGCTGGAAAAGGCCGGCGTGTCCAAGGGCAGCCTGAGCATCAGCGACAGCGCGCTCAAGGCCTTGATCGACGGTTACGCCCGTGAAGCCGGGGTGCGCCAGCTGGAAAAACAGATGGGCAAACTGGTGCGCAAGGCGGTGATGAAGCTGATCGACGACCCGAAAGCAGTGATCAAGCTCGGCCCGAAAGACCTCGAAGCCTCGCTGGGCCATCCGGTATTCCGCAACGAACAGGTGCTGTCCGGCACCGGCGTGATCACCGGTCTGGCGTGGACCAGCATGGGCGGCGCGACCCTGCCGATCGAAGCGACGCGGATCCATACGCTCAATCGCGGCTTCAAACTCACCGGGCAACTGGGCGATGTGATGAAAGAGTCGGCGGAGATCGCCTACAGCTACGTCAGCTCGCACCTGAAGGCATTCGGCGGTGATCCGAAGTTCTTCGACGAAGCCTTCGTCCACCTGCACGTGCCGGAAGGCGCGACCCCGAAAGACGGGCCAAGTGCCGGCGTGACCATGGCCAGCGCCCTGCTCTCGCTCGCGCGCAATCAGCCACCGAAAAAAGGCGTGGCAATGACCGGCGAATTGACCCTGACCGGGCACGTCCTGCCGATTGGCGGGGTGCGTGAGAAGGTGATTGCGGCACGGAGGCAGAAGATTTTCGAGTTGATTTTGCCGGAGCCGAACCGTGGCAATTTCGAGGAATTGCCGGACTACTTGAAGGAAGGCATTACCGTGCACTTCGCGAAGAAATTCGCTGACGTGGCGAAAGTACTGTTCTAACCGCCCCTTAAAAACGCTGCGGGCCAATAACCGCAGCGTTTTTATATTTTTATTTTTAAAATAGAATCCGATAGCACATAACGGCCTAAAGAACTGTCAACTCTGACAGTATCTTCTCTCATACACCCTGACGATACTTCATGCTCAATTGGCTTTTTACCAGTGAGCACCCTGATGGCAAACCAGAACGTAGTTCGTGCAGGCGTCTTGCAGAATCTCTCCGGAGAATTCAAAGCGACATTTACCAGCAAAACCATTGCGGGCGAAGCGCGGTTCCCCTTTCACTCTCAAACAATCAGAAGCTCACTGGGCAACATAGCAGAATTTCTGGAATTCAACTGCCACTCCGGTGAAACCTTGATACAACAATCCGTAACCAATGATGATCGAAGCATTCGGATTGTTCTTAAATCAGACCTCGAACCCGGCACCTACATATTCCGTGAGGACAGTGCGATAAACAATGTGACTTACAGTGAAGTGCAAAAGGTTGGCACCAGCTACCACACCCAGACCTACACAGCCACCAAAGCAGAACTTGAACTGAGCATCACGCAGGACAGACGACGTTATTCCGGGTTTCTAAAATTCGAAGTCCTGATTAACGGAGAAACCCTGGAAATAAACTCCAACTTCGACGTTGTACTGCACTTTTCCAACAGTTCTGCGGAACAACAGGGGGCATCTGCCGCTTCCCTTCGGAACGACAACACATCAGTGGCAATGCCAGAAAACATAACGGGAGAATTCAACGCAAGGTTTTTCACCGATCCTGGCGAAACGTCTACTGCAAGAGCCCCCTACCATTCTGCAAGCCTGAGCTATGACTCGTCATTTATGACACCTGACATTAACTTTCATAGCCGCAGCGGAACCCGCTTCCAGGATATTGACAGAACCAGCGACGAACGCGGACTTGAAATTCATTTGAAAAAAGGAATTACCTCGGGCACCTATCATTATCCAGGTCCGCTCAGTCCGATCACCCACCTGCAATACAGTGAAATTCGAAGGGTAGGCAATAGATATATATATGGGAACCTGGAAATCCTTGAAGCCGCACTGGAGCTTGAAGTCATCGATGAACGTCGTTACGTCTCGAAGCAACTATCTATAAAAACCAGAACCCCCACTGGCGCGATCCTGTACATCAAAGCCGACTTTGATATTTACCTGGCCTGGGATTGACCGTCGCCGCGCTCGAACGGTTTTCCCGTCAACCACGGGTTAAGCCGTTCCCCTTGGTCATCAGCGGCATCCTCGAGACACACTTTGTCTCATCTTCAGTTATGCTCGCCGTTCGTCGCCAACGTCGGAGCCGCTGACCTTATGTCCCCCACTCGCCTGTTTGTCCCCCTCGCCCTCTCTCTGCTGGCCGCCTGCGCCACGCCGCCAAAACAGAACGTGACTGTGGAAAAACAGAGCGAATGCCCCGTGCGGCTGACCAATGGGCAAAACCTGATCGTGATGCTGCCGAGCAATCCCACCACCGGTTATCGCTGGGCGATTCAGGATTCGGCGGGCGGCGGGTTGCACGCACTCAGCCCCGAGGTTTACAGCAGCCCGAAAGATTCCGGCATGGTCGGCGCAGGCGGTTTTTCCACTTGGCGTTTTCAAGCCTTCGCTACGGGTACTGGCCGCCTGCGCCTGACTTCGCAGCAGCCATGGGAGCCGGAAGTTGAACCGGCAGAAACCTTTGACTGCGCGATCTCGGTGAACTGATCGTGGGCTGGCTGATTCTGGCGCTGATGGGCGCGGTGACGTTTCTCTACGGTGTGAGCACCCATGCGGCGCTGCTGTGCCTGTTGGTCAAACCGTTACCGGTGCTGGCGCTACTCGGCTGGCTGCACGACGCGCCACCCAGCGACTATCGGCGCTGGATCAGTCTGGGGCTGATTTTCTCTTTGCTCGGTGACGTGTTACTGGCGTGGCCGGGGGATTTGTTTGTGTTTGGCCTCGGTGCGTTTCTGGTCGCGCATCTGGCGTACCTCAAGGCTTACCTCAGCGACTGCAAACGGCTGGCGCTCTTGCCGCTGGTGCTCGCGCTCGGCGTCGGCGCGGTGCTGCTGGGAATTTTGATTTCCAGTGGCCTGGGGCCGTTGCTTGTGCCGGTGGTCGTCTATGGCACGGCGATCAGTGCGATGCTCTGGCGTGCCCTCGCCCGCCTCGGCACTGACGTGCCAAAGCGCTCGGCGTTGCTGGCGGCGGCGGGTGCACTGGCGTTTGTGTTTTCGGACAGTGTGATCGGCATTGATCGTTTCGTATCGCCATTCCACGCGGCGCCTTACGTGATCATCATCAGTTATTGGTTGGGACAGTGGGGTATTACCGCCTCCGCATTCAATAAAGATGAATAAATCGCCAAACTCACAAAATCAAGCCGAGCCTCATACCAAAACAATATAAGAGACTGTTAGAACTGACAGTAGTTAATTTTTTATGCCTACCTAATATGCAAATGGCTTTACTTACCATCCATTTTCATACAAGGAAGACCACCATGACTTTCTTTAAAAGCAATAACGCAATTTCTGCCAACTCTGCGGATCCTTTCATCACTGTTAGCGCGGAAACAATTGCCACAATTTCTGGTCGAGTAAAATTTGAGAGCCAGATTGTTGCGTACGAACCTGACCCTTGCGGGAGCGACAATATCGCGCTGGTGACTCGTGCGAATGCTTCGGACTACTCACGAGGATGCAAAAAAGGCCTGGTACTGGTATTCGATAAAAACATCAAACCTGGCACCTATACTGTTACCGATTCGAACTTTCCTTTCCTTAATGCCTATTACTTCGAAACCAGTACCCGCCCAGGTGACATCAGATCTCACAACTATGATGCGAAAAGTGGCTCCATCACGATTGAGAGCGCAGTAGTCAGTTTCGATAAAGTGAATTACAAACTCTCTTTTAATTTCAAAGGTGTCGACAAGCGAAATCGTGAGCTTAATATCAAGGGCACATCCGACTGCACCGTGTTAATCGATTTCGAGTAATCCGCGTTAATTAATGGATGGCCAAGCCTCATCTTGGGCCAGGCCATCCATTTTCCTCATCTGCTTCACGCTTTATCAGACAACCCAAGCATCCCAGCTCCAGTTTGGCTAAAATGCCGGCCTTTTCCACCGACACCGCCGGAACCGCCGTGAGCAAAGAACCCGATCGCATTTTCGCCAAGCCTTTGGCCCAGGTACCCGACTTCGCCTTCAACGAGGACGTGGTGCGGGTGTTCCCGGATATGATCAAGCGCTCGGTGCCGGGTTACCCGACCATCGTCGAAAACCTCGGTGTGCTGGCGGCGCAATTCGCCCAGCCGAACAGCGTGCTCTATGACCTCGGCGCTTCGCTCGGCGCAGTGACTCAGGCCCTGCGTCGCCACGTGCGCACCGACGGTTGCCGGGTGATCGCGGTGGATAACTCCGCAGCGATGGTCGAGCGCTGCCGCGAATACCTCAATGGTCAGGACTCGATGTTTCAGGAGTTGCTGCCGGTCGAAGTGATCGAAGGCGACATCCTCGCGCTCGACTTCAAACCAGCCTCGGTGGTGGCGCTGAACTTCACTTTGCAATTCATCGCCCCGGAGCAGCGCACCGCACTGCTGTCGCGCATCCGTCAATCGCTGCTGCCCGGTGGCGCGCTGATCCTCTCGGAAAAACTGCGCTTCAACGATGCCGAAGAACACGCGCTGCTCACCGATCTGCACGTCGCGTTCAAACGCGCCAACGGCTACAGCGAACTGGAAATTGCCCAGAAGCGCAGCGCCATCGAAAACGTCATGAAGCCCGACAGCCTCGAAGAACACCGGGAACGCCTGCTGGCCGCCGGGTTCTCGAAAGTCGTGCCGTGGTTCCAGTGTCTTAACTTTGCCTCGTTGATTGCCTTGCCATGATTGATCTGTCCCCCCTCGCCCGCCGTCTGGCCGGTACGCCGCTGGCCGAATGGGCCAACACCCTGCAAGTGCAACTCGACAAGAAAATGGAGAAGGGCCATGGCGATCTCGAGCGCTGGCAAAGTGCGCTGGACGCGCTGCCGAAGATCCAGCCGAGTGAAATCGATCTGCTCAATGGCCTGAAACTCGACACCGAGTGCGACGACGACACCCGCACCCAAATGCGCACCGCGCTGATGGGCCTGTCGCCGTGGCGCAAAGGCCCGTTCGACCTGTTCGGCGTGCACGTCGACACCGAATGGCGCTCGGACTGGAAGTGGTCGCGAGTGGCACCGCATCTGGATCTGAAAGGCAAACGCATTCTCGATGTCGGTTGCGGCAACGGTTACTACATGTGGCGCATGCTCGGTGCCGGCGCTGACAGCGTGATCGGCGTCGATCCGAACTGGCTGTTCTTCTGCCAGTTCCAGGCGGTGCAGCGTTACCTGTCCGAACCGAATGCCTGGCACCTGCCGTTCCCGTTCGAAGACCTGCCGCCGAACCTCGAAGGTTTCGACACGGTGTTCTCGATGGGCGTGTTCTACCACCGCCGTTCGCCGATCGAGCATTTACTGGCGCTCAAGGACTGCCTGGTCAAGGGCGGCGAACTGGTGCTGGAAACCCTGGTGGTCGAAGGTGACAAGCATCAGG
The DNA here is from genome assembly GCF_002878485.1 of Pseudomonas sp. AD21. Taxonomy (NCBI): domain Bacteria; kingdom Pseudomonadati; phylum Pseudomonadota; class Gammaproteobacteria; order Pseudomonadales; family Pseudomonadaceae; genus Pseudomonas; species Pseudomonas sp. AD21. Next base: position 46,437 of record NZ_NQYG01000038.1, on the reverse strand, counting down.
TGCTGGTGCCGGAAGACCGTTATGCGCAGATGCGCAACGTGTGGTTCCTGCCGTCGGTGCCGGCGCTGGAGTTGTGGCTGCGTCGGGCCGGGTTCAGCGATATTCGTTGCGTGGATGTGAGCACCACGACGATTGAAGAACAACGCGGCACTGAATGGATGAAGTATCAGTCGCTAAGTGATTTCCTTGATCCGGAAGATCACAGCAAAACCATCGAAGGGTTGCCGGCGCCGATGCGCGCGGTGATTGTCGCGAAGAAGTAATCCAATCCCTCAAACACCGCGGTGAGCCCACCCCTCACCCCAGCCCTCTCCCCAAGGAGAGGGAGCTGATCATTGAGCTTTTCAAAACTTGAGTTCGACTCGGTATCTCAGGTCGACGGACTTAGCCCATCCAGCTCGGTCAGTCCCCTCTCCCTCTGGGAGAGGGTTAGGGTGAGGGGCTTTTTGCTCTTCGGGCGCGGAAGAACTCGGTCAACACCGCCCCGCACTCCTGCGCCAGCACTCCGCCTTCATACAGCACCCGGTGATTCAAAAAGCCCTGGGTGAAAAACTGCCCCTGACTCTGCACAATCCCCGCTTTCGGCTCCAGCGCGCCATACACCACGCGCGCCACCCGCGAATGCACGATCAGCCCGGCACACATGCTGCACGGTTCCAGCGTCACATACAGCGTGCTGCCCGGCAGCCGATAATTGTTTAGCGCTTGGGCGGCCGCACGAATCGCGACCATTTCCGCATGTGCGCTCGGGTCGCTGCCACTGATCGGACAGTTGAAGCCGCGACCGATGATCTCGCCGTCCTGCACCAACACCGCACCCACCGGCACTTCGCCAAGCGCTGCGCCTTGTGCGGCGAGGACCAGGGCTTCGCGCATGAAGTCACGGTCACGGCTGCGGTCGATGATCGCAGCGGGGCGAATCTGGCGCATCACTTCACCTCGATGGCGGCCATCAGGCCGGTTTCCATATGGTCGATCACGTGACAGTGGAACATCCACACCCCCGGGTTATCCGCCACCAGCGCCACTTGCGCACGCTCGTTCTTGCCCAGCAGATAGGTGTCGGTGAAGTACGGAATGACTTTGTGCCGGTTCGACGCAATCACCTTGAAACTCATACCGTGCAGGTGGATCGGGTGTTGGTACTGGGTCATGTTCTTCAATTCGAAAATGTAGCTCTGGCCGAGTTTCAGGCTGGCGATCGGCCGATCGGCGCAGGTCTTGTCGGTGATGTCCCAGGCCTTGCCGTTGATCTGCCACAGGCTCGGCGGCTTGCCATTGTCGACGTTGACCGACACCGAGCCGACCCATTCGAAATTGAAGTTGAGTTTCTCGGCATTCGCCAGATCCGGCTCGGCCACCGGGTTCGCGGGCAAGGCTTTCGGCCACTCGGTCGGCGCATCGTTATTGGCCACCGAGCGCAAAGTCCCCAAACGCACCGGGCCGTTACGCAGCGACAACTCTTCACCGGCCGGCGGGGCCTTGATCGCCAGACAAATGCGCATGCCCGGGCCCAGCCAGTATTCCTTGCCCAGCGGCCGCGGCTCGACCGGGGTGCCGTCCAGTGCGTAGATCATCGCTTCGACACCGGGAATGTTGATGCGATAAGTCAGGGTGTTGTCGAGGTTGAGCAGGCGCACCCGAGTGATCTGCCCGGCCGGCAATTCAATCACCGGCGTCGGTACGCCGTTGATGGTCGAAAGACGCCCCGCCGTGCCGCCACGCGCCGCTTCCCGGGGGATGCTGAATTCGACGAAGTTACCTTCATCGTCGATGTGCCAATTCTTCAGGCTCAGGGTCTTTTCGTACTTGAACCCGGTCGGTTCGCGCTCTTCGACGATCAACGGCCCGACCAGTCCGCGCCCCAGCTCTTCGCTGCTGCTGACATGCGGGTGATACCAGTAGCTGCCGGCATCCGGCACGCGGAATTTGTAATCGAAGTATTCGCCGGGCAATACCGGCAATTGCGAGACGTACGGCACGCCGTCCATCTCCAGCGGCAGACGAATGCCGTGCCAGTGGATGGTGGTCGCCACCGGCAGATGGTTGATGAAGCGCACCCGCAGCCATTCACCCTGACGCACGCGCAATTCGGTGCCCGGTGCCGAAGGGCCGAACGCCCAGGCCTCGGTCTTGTGCCCCGGCACCAGTTCCACGTCCAGCGGCGCAGCGATCAGCTCGTAGTCGTGGCCTGCGTCAGCGTCGGCCATCTTGCCCAGCCAGTAGCGCGACGCGCCTCCCGCCCCGACACCAACGACAACAAGACCGGCCAGGCCACCGAGGATTTGGCGACGGGTAAAGGACATGAACTCAACTACCTCTCGTATGCATCGGGCTGGCTGCCCGCAAAAGGCAAATACGATACACCTGCAATTGCGAAACAGTAAGGCCGGCGCGGCACAAGGACGCAGTTGCACCTCGCGCGTACACGATTTCGACTGACCAGGTGACATAACTATGTAGTGCACATGCATCGAGCAGCCGGGTCACCCTGTACCACACGTTTTCTCAAGGACCGAGAGTTCACCCACATGCCAAACCCACTGCCCAACGCCACAGACAAGGCTGCGCTCAAGGCTATTGCCGCCACCGTCATCCAGACCTGCCCGAGCCTGCAGGACGCTGCCCGACAAGTCGCCAGCGATTTGCTGAAGAAATACCGCGTCCGCGGACTCGATCCGGATCAGGTGTATTTCCACCGTTTCGACGCCTCGCAAAGCAGCACGAAAGCCTTCACCGGTTGGGAACATGTACACGCCACACCCACCTCGAGCATGACGCTGACCCAACTGGTGACTCACCGCTTTCGCGTCGCCGATCAGGACAACGCCGACCTGCTCGACGTGTATGCCGGTTTCTACAGCGCAGGTCCCGACGCCCGTACCTTCGACGACAGCAATGAAGTGCGCCTGCACGGCAACGACGTGCTCAAGGAGTTCTGGAGCATCGACTTCAGCTCGCTGTACGACGCCCAACTGCGCGACTTCTGGAACACCAGCGGCGGCGATTTTCGCACCCTGGCCAAGTGCAATTTCCTGATCAACGCGGTACAGGCGCGGGACAAACGTCAGTTGAGCGACGAGGACTTCCTGTTCGTCACGCAAGCGGTGATCGGCCCGCTGACCTGGCCAGTGAGCCTGCAAATGCTGCAGGCACAACACCGTTGCCCGAACAGCGTGCGCACGCTGGATCTTGCCGGTTACGCGGCTATCAACGTCCTGCGTTTCGTCGCGCCCAAGGGCCGGCAGATCCTCTACCTGCCCGGCGAAAGCAATGCCTTCCAGGTCCTGGAAACCGCCACCGACCTGCACTTCCGGATGTTGCAACGGATGAACAAACCCGCTGCGCGCGAGACATTCCTTGCGCACTTCTCGCTGAGTGACCGGCAGCAGATCAACGATGACCTTGGCGATCTGATGAATCGTCTGGTGGCAACGTGGGGCCGCTACGACCATTCCATGATCAATCAGCACAACCGCACGGTCAGCGGCGACGCGTTCACCTGGCTGAGCGACTCGACGCAGGCGGCGATGTTCGCCGAGGCCAGCCTTTCCCTGACCTCCAATGGCGATCTGCGCAAGAGCCTGTGGATCGGCTACCTCAGCGCCGGGGTCAAGGTGTTCGGGCCAATGGCGGTGGTGGGCTGGCCAATCGCATTGCCGGTAATCGGCGCCAGTATTGCCAACATGGGGCTGAACATCGATCAGGCGGTCCATGGCAAAACCGCCGCCGAGCGCAAGGCCGGGATCCTCGGTGCCGTACTCAGCGGCATCGACATGCTGTTCAACCTGCTGGTGCTCAAAGGCCCGGGATCGTTGGTCGAAGTCGGTCCCGAAATTGATGCGGCCGAAGCGACGGAGATGGCCGACCTGATTGAGGGCAATCAATCTGAAAGCGCACCACCGACGATCCAGGCGTCACCCGCCCCGAATGATCTGCCGGCACCGCAGACGGCTGGCTCAGAGATACCGGAGTCCTTCAGGATCAAGCAGACATTGGGCGCGGACACATTGATCAGCGAGCCCGGGAAACTCCGTGGCATCCATCGACTCGCCTCCAATCCCTCGTCCGCGATCACCCTCGGCGATAACGCCTACTTCGTGCGTTTTGAGGAAAATCTCAATGGTCGTGGCACTTGGGCAATCATCGATCCGACCCGCCCCGAAGCCTTCTCCGGTTCGATCCCTGTACGGTTGAACGCTGCGGGTGCCTGGGAAGTTGCGCCCAGGCTGGGGCTTCGCGGCGGTGTTGATACGCCAATGATCGCGGGAGCAGGTCAAGCAAGCGAAGCCACCGGCGAAACCTGGGCACCGGCGCCGGGCATCCATGTTCCCGGCCTCGATGATCCGGCCATGCGTGCCTGGGCACTCGGCGGCCCGGATCTGCAAGGCCAGTTTCGCCGAGCCTGGACGCTGGGCGGCATCGACATGCACAGCGTAGTCCAGCCAGAAAACGGCGCTGGCAGTGCGCTGATGCCCGCCGCAGACGACGCGGTGGTCTCTTTCAGCGAATTCGATCTGGCGCAGGAACAACCCCGTGCAACGCTGATCAATGATGCCAACGCCTGGTACGAACTGCACCCGCCCGTACCCCGCCCACCGGTCATTACACAAACGCCCGTCGCGTCCGTGACCGATCTGTTCGAGGCCGCATTGACGGAGAAACCCGGGTTGGTCATCGGCGAAAGCCGGGGCAGCGTCGGCAGTAAGCAACTGCTCATTGAAGACATGCCCAACCTCGCTCGCAACGGCGTGAAAACCCTGTATCTGCAAGAGTTGTTGGCCAACGTCAACCAACTGGATCTGGATGCTTTCGCCCGCACCGGAGAGATGTCCGAGGAACTGCAAAGCTACCTGACCCGAATCGACTTCAGGGCCGGCAACGACCCGGATGGCAGATTCAACCTCATGGCCCTGGTCAAAACCGCCAACGCCGAGCGCATCCGGGTACAGTCCCTCGATCTGTCCACCACCTACAACATCAATAAGGATCCGCTGCATCCGTTCCCCAATCAGCAGATGAGCAGAAGCTTTTTCGCCGCCGAGGTCATCCGCTTTGATCAGGAACTCAATGGCCCAGGCAAATGGGTTGCGCTGGTCAATCAGGAAAACATGAGCACCTTCCGCGGTTATCAGGGTATCCGCGAACAGACCGACGCCTTGAGCATACGTATCGATGATGTGACGCCGGGGCAGGCACAGGCCATCGGCTCCGACCCTGGCCTGGCGGTGGAATATGCCGATTACCCCGACTCCCCGGTCGAAGAGATTGCCGGTGGCCTGAGCGATCCGGACAGCATTCAGAATCTGATCAAGGGCGACTGGCAGGTGCAAGTGGAAACGCCGTGGGCGTACCGCACCCCGCAGAATCTGCGAGCGCTTTTGCCAGAACCGGGGATGTTCACTTTTCAGCGCTATCGCAGCAGTTTGCTGGTGGTCTACCGCAATGCCGAGCGCCACATGGCCGACAGCGCGATCAGAATGACGCCCGGCGGCCGGCTCAATCTGGATACACCGCTTGCCCCGGCCCATGAGTCGCTGACCGTGGACACGCTGGACGAGTTGAAACAGGCGCTTGTCGAAAAAGGCCTGAAGCCGATGGGCTGGCCTGCGACCAGTGCTGCAACATTGCTGGAAGACAATGCGCACCCGGTCATTCCGCTGAGCTGGCAGGCCAACGAATTACTGGACGGGATTGCTCCCGTGAGCGGGCCAGGCAAACTCCAGGGCATTTATCTGCTCGACTCGAATCCTTCGACCGCCATCTCTATCGATGACAGCGCCTATTACGTACGCTACGAAACCGACATCAACGGAACAGGACACTGGGCTGTCATCCATCCCGAGCAACCCCAAGGCTTCACTCGCTCGATCCCGGTCCGCCTGAATCCGCAGGGTGAATGGGAAACCATGCCCCGCGCAGGACTCAGCGGCGGTGGCAAACCTTCGGCGCTGGCCGGTTCGAGCAGCCGTAGCCCGCTGCCCTCCCTGCCCGCCTCGCAATATGACGTACCTGCCCCCCTCAAAGTACATCTGGAGGAAGGCGCGGCCGGACTGAACGATGAGGCATTGCGTGACTATTACGACAGCCTGAACGGTTTCGATGCCTACCGCGAATTCAAGGCCATTCGTAAACGCCTGTATCGCGACGCGCTGGACTTTTTCAGCACCTTGCACCTGCCCGAACGCCCTCCCGTACCAACCTTGGCTGAAGATGCGACAGCCGAAGAGATCATCGAAAAAATCCTCGAGCATGCCCGCGGCCTGGTGATCGGCGAGAGCCATACCGCCATCGGCAGCAAGCAATGGTTGATCGAGAACATGCAGTTGCTGGCCAGCAAACAGGTGAAAAGTCTGTACATGGAGCATTTGCTGACGGACTTCCATCAAGCCGCACTGGATGAGTTCTTTCAGACCGGTAGCATGCCGGAAAAACTCGAGGCTTATCTCAAGGCGCTCGATGTCGGCAATATGACCGACCCGCTGGAGCGCTACACGTTTCTGGAACTGGTCAAGGAAGCCAGAAAGCAGGGAATCCATGTGCAAGCCATCGATTGCATGGCGAGTTATCGGCTCAACGGGATGGACCTGCCTTCCATCGATGAGACGGCTCGCCAGAAAATGATGAATTACTTCGCGCGCTTGATGATCCGCGCGGACCAGTCCGCACGCGGCGCACACAAATGGGTAGCGTTGATGGGCAACTCGCACGCCAACAACTTCGAGGGGGTTGCCGGCGTCAGCGAGCTGGAAGAGGCCATCGGCATTCGCGTCGAGGATGTTCCCGAAGGGACTTCGCGCGCAATAGACGTCGACCCCGGGAAAGTCCTGCCGTTGGGCGGTAGCGTAAATGATCGTTCGGCACTGGTCAGGGGCGATCTGCGCCTGCAAATCGAAACGCCCTGGACTGCGCAGACCATGGCGGATTTCGAAAAGCTGCTGCCTCGCTACGGCATGTATTCCTTGAAGCAACAACCCCACATGACATTTATCGTCCATCGCAGCCGCAGTAAAGAACTGGTGCGCACCCTCATTGAAAATGACGGGACACGCTTCTACATCGAACGCCCGAGCTGGCCTTCGGTCAGCGGCAAACGTTACCCCAGCATGAAAGCGCTGTTACAAGCACTGGATGACATGGGCATGCAACTGGGCGGGTGGTCAAAACCGCTGTAACGCAAAAACAGAAAAGCCGTGTGAAACGGATTTCACACGGCTTTCGGTTGCAGCGATCAAGCCTTTACGGCTTGCGCAGGATCACTCCCACTCAATCGTCGCCGGCGGCTTGCTCGACACGTCGTAAGTGACGCGCGAGATACCTTCGATTTCATTGATGATACGGCCGGAAACGGTTTCCAGCAGTTCGTAAGGCAGGTGCGCCCAACGTGCGGTCATGAAGTCGATGGTTTCCACGGCACGCAGGGCAACGACCCAGGCGTAACGACGGCCATCGCCGACCACGCCAACCGATTTCACTGGCTGGAATACCACGAAAGCCTGGCTGACTTTGTGGTACCAGTCGGCTTTACGCAGTTCTTCGATGAAGATGTGGTCAGCGCGACGCAGCAGGTCGGCGTATTCCTTTTTCACTTCACCGAGGATGCGCACGCCCAGGCCCGGGCCCGGGAACGGGTGACGGTAGACCATGTCGTACGGCAGGCCCAGTTCCAGGCCCAGACGACGGACTTCGTCCTTGAACAGTTCGCGCAGTGGCTCGACCAGTTTCAGGTTCATCTCTTCCGGCAAACCGCCCACGTTGTGGTGCGATTTGATCACGTGGGCCTTGCCGCTTTTCGCGCCAGCCGACTCGATCACGTCCGGGTAAATGGTGCCCTGAGCGAGGTACTTGATGTTTTCCAGTTTGTTCGACTGGGCATCGAATACGTCGATGAAGGTGCGACCGATGATCTTGCGCTTCTTCTCCGGGTCGGCTTCGCCGGCCAGGTTGTCCAGGAACTGATCTTCAGCGTTGGCGCGGATCACCTTGACGCCCATGTTCTCGGCGAACATGGCCATCACTTGCTCACCTTCGTGCAGGCGCAGCAGGCCGTTGTCGACGAACACGCAGGTCAGTTGATCGCCGATGGCCTTGTGCAGCAGCGCCGCAACCACCGATGAGTCAACGCCGCCGGACAGGCCCAGCAGCACGTTGTCGGTGCCGACTTGTGCGCGGATGTTGGCGATGGCGTCTTCGGCGATCTTCGACGGCGTCCACAGGGCTTCACAGCCACAGATATCGAGCACGAAGCGCGACAGGATGCGACCACCCTGCTTGGTGTGGGTCACTTCCGGGTGGAACTGCACGCCGTAGTAAGCGCGATCGTCGTTGAACATGCCGGCGATCGGGCAGCTCGGGGTGCTGGCCAGGATGTGGAAGTCTTCCGGCATCTTGGTGACCTTGTCACCGTGGCTCATCCATACGTCGAGACCGAACAGGCCGTCAGCGTCGATGTGGTCTTCGATGCCGTCGAGCAGGCGGCTCTTGCCGACCACGTCAACGCGGGCGTAACCGAACTCACGCAGCTCGGAACCTTCAACCTTGCCACCCAGTTGCTCGGCCATGGTCTGCATGCCGTAGCAGATACCGAAAACCGGCACGCCAAGATCGAAGACGGCTTGCGGGCAACGCGGGCTGTTGGCTTCGTGCACGGACTCGGGGCCGCCGGCGAGGATGACGCCTTTAGGTGCGAATTCGCGGATCGCATCTTCGTCCATGTCGAACGGGTGCAGTTCGCAGTACACACCGATTTCGCGCACGCGGCGAGCGATCAGTTGGGTGTATTGCGAACCGAAGTCGAGGATCAGGATGCGGTGAGCGTGAATGTCGAGGGCCATGATTCAGTCTCGTCTTAAGTAATTCAGAAACAGTCGTGATTCAGAAACAACTCGGGGCTGAATAAAACAGCCCCGGTTGCTTGATGATTTGCTTGAAGGCTTAACCTACGCGGTAGTTTGGCGCTTCTTTGGTGATCTGCACGTCGTGTACGTGGGATTCGGCCATACCGGCACCGGTGATCCGCACGAACTCAGGCTTGGTGCGCATTTCTTCGATGTTGGCGCTACCGGTGTAGCCCATCGAGGAACGCAGACCGCCCATCAACTGGTGAATGATCGCGCTCAGGGTGCCTTTGTACGGCACACGGCCTTCGATCCCTTCAGGTACAAGCTTCTCGGCGCCTGCCGAGGAATCCTGGAAGTAACGATCGGAAGACCCTTGAGCCTGGGACATGGCGCCCAGCGAGCCCATGCCGCGATAAGCCTTGTACGAACGGCCCTGGAACAGTTCGATTTCACCCGGCGCTTCTTCAGTACCGGCGAACATCGAGCCCATCATCACGCAGGACGCACCGGCCACGATGGCCTTGGACAGGTCACCGGAGAAACGGATACCGCCGTCGGCGATCAACGGAACGCCGGTGCCTTCGAGGGCAGCAGCAACGTTGGCGATGGCACTGATTTGCGGCACGCCGACACCGGCGACGATACGGGTGGTGCAGATCGAGCCAGGGCCGATACCGACCTTGACCGCGTCGGCGCCGGCTTCGGCCAGGGCCTTGGCAGCTGCGCCGGTGGCGATGTTGCCGCCGATCACCTGCACTTCAGGAAAATTCTCTTTGACCCAGCGAACGCGGTCGATCACGCCTTTGGAGTGACCGTGCGCGGTGTCGACCACCACCACGTCCACACCGGCATTGACCAGAGCGGCAACGCGGTCACCGGTGTCTTTACCGGTACCGACTGCTGCACCAACACGCAGACGACCTTGATCGTCCTTGCTGGCCAGCGGGTAGGCTTTGGCTTTTTCGATGTCTTTGACGGTCATCATGCCTTTGAGGGCAAACTTGTCGTCGACGATCAGAACTTTTTCCAGGCGGTGCTTGTGCAGCAGTTCGCGGACTTCGTTCTTGTTGGCGCCTTCACGTACGGTGACCAGACGCTCTTTAGGCGTCATCACTTCACGTACGGTGGCATCCAGGCGGGTTTCGAAGCGCACGTCACGGGAAGTGACGATGCCGACCAGGTCGCCATCGTGCAGCACCGGAACGCCGGAAATGTTGTGCATGCGGGTCAGGTCGAACAGATCACGAACCGTGGCGTCAGCCTCGATGGTGATCGGATCCTTGACGACGCCGGCTTCGAACTTCTTGACCTTGCGGACTTCGGCAGCTTGCTGCTCGATGGTCATGTTCTTGTGGATGATACCGATACCACCTTCCTGAGCCATGGCAATTGCCAGACGGGCTTCAGTGACGGTGTCCATGGCAGCGGAAACCAGTGGAATATTCAGCTCGATGCCACGGGTAAGGCGGGTCTTGAGACTGACTTCGTTAGGAAGCACCTCGGAATAACCAGGCACTAGGAGAATGTCGTCGAATGTCAGAGCTTCTTGGCTGATACGCAGCATCGCGGGGGCTCCCGAGCGGGAAAATGGAAGCGCGCCATTATAGTCAGACACCCCCTGCTGTTCAACGTAAAACTCAGCTTAATATCAATGTTACTGATGTACGGGAATCCCCGCCTCTACAGCTCTACCTTGACCCACGAGACAGGTTGATCGAGCCAATCAGCAAACTCATCGATAAAGCTCTGCTTGAACCCGGCCTCCAGCCAGTTGTTGAAGATAAAACCCAGGTTGGAAAACGCACATTCCTGCAAGTACAGAAAGCCGTTGATGTCGTCTTCATGCCCGCATTCAGGGCAGGTGAAGTTGTCGGTGCGCCCGGGCATCCAGTCTTCCAGGCTCTCGAACAACGCTTCACCGACTTCGCGGCGGCACTCGGCGCAACCGGCTTCTTCGAGAAACCCCTTGGCCGGGGTATAGATGCAGCGCTTGACGATGATCTCCAGGCCGTTGATCGGTTCACCGAACGGCAACGCCTCGGGGTGCAGCACCACCGCGCGCGCGCCATCGGCAATCGCATGCCCCATGCGGTTGCCGGTGCGGCCGCAGGTGGTCAACTCTTCTTCGATGATGTTCTTGCGCACCAGCCAGCGCACGATCGCCCGGGCCCGGGGTTCGTGGACCGGCAGGGTGGAGATTTTCGGGACGATGATGCTTTGCGAATTCATGGAAAGTCCTGCGGTATGGCTTCTGACGCCTTCGCGAGCAAGCTCACTCCCACAGGGAACTGTATTCCAATGTGGGAGCGACGGTGCGACGATTCGACTTGCTCGCGAAGAGGCCCTGAAGGCCGGCAGCTTAATCCCTGACGAAATCCGGTCAAGTGCTGAGATAGCGCCCGATCAGCGCAATCCCGCTGGCCAGCACCAGCCACGTCACCAGTCGCACAAACGCCTCGCGCGACAACTTCATGGTCAGCCGCCGCCCGATCCACAACCCCAGCGCCATGGCCGGCAACAGACACAGCGCCAGCATCAACAAGGGTAGCTCGGCATACACCCCGGCGATAGCGAACAGGCTCAAACGCACCACCGTGCTGCAACTGATCAACGCACTTTGTGTGGCCCGGGCCGCGTCCTTCGGCAAGCGGCTGTTGAGATAGATCGCATACAAGAAGCCGCCACTGCCAAACAGCGCACCGAATAGCCCGCCCACCGTGCCCATCGGCAGCGCCCACCCGGCGGACAACTGCGTCGGCCGGGTTTTCACCCACAGGCTATAAACCGCATAAGCGCTGATGAACAACCCCATCAACAGCAACAACAGATCGGATTGGAGGTTAAGCAGGAAAATCACCCCCAATGTGCACCCCACCGCCATGCAGGGCAGCAGCCGCAACAGCTCGGGTTTGGCCACGTCCCGCCGCGAGGGCAGCAGATTGCCGAACGCCGCGACGAAATCCAGCAGCACCAACAACGGCACAATCTTCGACAACGGCATGAACAGAATCAGAATCGGCCCCGCGACCAGCGCCGTACCGAATCCGGCAATCCCGAAAACGACATAGGCCAGCGCGATGCCCAAGCCGATCACCGCCCAGCCGCCCGCGCCCCACGACCACTCGTTCAACAATCCCAGCACATTCATCGATTCACTTCCTTTATAAGCCTGAGATGACTTTAGCCAGCGCCGAGCGTTGCGACTAATATGCTCAAAGCCACTTACTCATCTCGAAAAGGCATATCAGGTGCTCTCGACCCGTCAACTGCGCTACTTCGTGGAAATTGCCGAGTGCGGCAGCTTCAGTGCTGCCGCTGAACGCCTGTTCATCGCGCAATCGGCCCTGAGCCGGCAGATCAAGGACATGGAAACCCGCCTGCAAACGCCACTGTTCGAACGCACCGCGCGCCAGCCTCGGCTCACGGCCGCAGGCGAGGCGTTTTTACCGCGAGCCAGAAACCTGCTCAATGAACTGAGCAAAGCCAGCGCAATGGCGACCGAAGTCGGCAACGGCCAACTTGGCACGTTGCGCCTGAGCCATTCCAGCACCGTGTCGATCAGCGGACATTTATTACGCCGGATCAGCACATATCTTGATCAGCAGAATGGCGTGTCGCTGGACATCGGCAAGCTGTCCTCCGAGGCGCAGCTTGAGGAACTGGCGCAAGGTCGTCTCGACATTGGTCTGTTGCGTCTGCCGGTATTGCGTCAGCGTGAAGGCATTCAGGTGGAGCCTTTATTCACCGAGCGCCTGTTGTTGGCGGTGCCGGCCGGTCATCGCCTGGCCGATTCAGCCTCGGTCGAACTGGCGCAACTGAGAGACGAGCCGTTCATTTCGATTCCGCATCCACAGCGCGGCGGACTCAGCTATCTGTGTGCCGACCTGTGCATGCGCCAGGGTTTCTTCCCCAAAGCGGCGCGGGTGATGTCGCGAAAGACCACCCAACTGCAACTGATCCAGGCTGGATTCGGCATCGCCCTGCTGCCCGAATCGATGCAGGACATTGCGCCCGGCGGCGTACGATTTCTGGCGCTGAGCGATCCCGATTGCCAAAGCACGGTCGCCCTCGCCTACCGGCAAAACCCCACGCCACTGGTCCACCACTTCATCAATATGTTCACAAAACCCTGTGGGAGCGGGCTTGCTCGCGAAGGAGGTATGTCAGTCGAAACTTGAATTGCCTGACACTCCGCCTTCGCGAGCAAGCCCGCTCCCACAAGGGGTTTTGTGTTGGGTCATGGTGATTGGCAGGCGAATGCCCTTAAACTGCGCCCCATGATTAAAGATCCCTTTTCAAGGCTCGGCCTTGACCGTGAAGTCCTGACCGTCAGCCAGCTCAACGGCCGCGCGCGGGTGTTGCTCGAAGACGTGTTCAGCAACATCTGGGTCGAAGGCGAAATCTCCAACCTCGCTCGCCCGGCGTCCGGCCACGTGTATTTCACCCTCAAGGACAGCGGTGCGCAGGTGCGTTGCGCGTTGTTCCGCAACAATGCGGCGCGAGTGCGTCAGGCGTTGAAGGATGGCCTGGCGGTAAAAGTACGCGGCAAGGTCTCGCTGTTCGAAGGGCGTGGCGACTATCAGTTGATTCTCGACACCGTGGAGCCTGCCGGTGACGGCGCGCTGCGCCTGGCCTTCGATGCGCTTAAGGAAAAGCTCAGCGCCGAAGGCCTGTTCAGCGCCGAACGCAAAGTGCCGCTGCCGGCGCATCCGCAGCGCATCGGCATCATCAGTTCGCCAACCGGCGCGGTGATTCGCGACATCATCAGCGTGTTCCGCCGTCGTGCGCCGCAGGTGCAACTGACGTTGATTCCTACTGCCGTGCAGGGCCGCGAAGCCACCGCGCAAATTGTTCGCGCGCTGAAACTGGCCGATGCCCGTGGTTTCGACGCGTTGATCCTCGCTCGTGGCGGCGGCTCGCTGGAAGATCTCTGGTGCTTCAACGAAGAGGCCGTGGCCCGTGCGGTAGATGCTTGCGTCACGCCGATCGTCAGCGCCGTCGGGCATGAAACCGATGTGTCGATCAGCGATTTCGTCGCCGACGTCCGCGCACCAACGCCCTCCGCTGCCGCCGAATTGCTGGCCCCGGACTCCAGTGACCTGGTGCGCCGGGTCGAAAGCCTGCATCGTCGACTGGTGATGCGCATGCGCGACCGTCTGATGCGCGATCGTCTGCGCCTGGAAGGCATCTCCCGCCGTTTGCGTCACCCCGGCGAGCGTCTACGTCAGCAGGCTCAGCGTCTGGATGACCTGGACATGCGCATGCGCCGGGCGTTCGAGCGTCAACTCAATACCCGTCGCGAACGCCTGATCCGTCTGGAAACCCGCCTCGCCAGCCAGCACCCGGGACGCCAACTGGCAATGTTGCGCCAACGCCTCGACAGCCTTGCCGAACGCCTGCCCCGGGCCATGCGCGAAGGCCTGAAAAGTCGTCGCCTGCAACTGCACAGCCAGATGCAGACGCTGCACGTGGTCAGCCCGCTGGCGACCCTTGGTCGTGGCTACAGCATTCTGCTGGATGAGCGCGGCCAGGCGATCCGTAACGCTGCGCAGACTCACACCGGCCAGCGCCTGAAAGCCAGACTTGGCGAAGGCGAACTGCAAGTGCGCGTCGAGGACAATCACCTGACGCCCGTCACCCTTTCTCTACTGGACTGATCCATGCCGCGTTTTTTCGCTCCGTTACTGTTGCTGTGTTTGACCACCTTCAATGCCCACGCCGACAGCTACATCACCCGTCTGCTGAACAAACCGGTGCCGGGCGGCGTGGCGGTGGTTGATCTGGGCGCTGCCGCGCAGGCGCCAAAAGCCACCTATCAAGGCAAACCGGTGCTGGTGGTCAAGGAACAGAACAACTGGCTGGCGATTGTCGGCGTGCCGCTGACAGTCAAACCCGGCAGTCAGCAAATCAGCAGCGGCGGGCGTAATCTGCCGTTCACGGTGGGCAACAAGAAATACCCGGAACAGCACATCACCCTGAAGAACACCCAGCAGGTCAACCCGAACCCGGCCAACCTCAAGCGCATCGAGGGCGAACTGGCCGAGCAGATCAAGGCTTACCGCAGCTTCAGTCCGAACACCCCGAGCAACCTGTTGCTGGACAAACCGGTCAACGGGCCGCTGTCGAGCAAGTTCGGTGTACGCCGCTTCTTCAACGGTGAAGAGCGCAATCCTCACGCTGGCCTCGACTTCGCCGTGCCGGCGGGTACGCCGATCAAGACCCCGGCGGCGGGCAAGGTGATCCTCACCGGCAATTACTTTTTCAATGGCAACACGGTGTTTGTCGACCATGGGCAGGGCTTTATCAGCATGTTCTGCCATATGTCGAAGATTGATGTGAAGGTCGGTGATCAACTGGCCCGTGGCGCGGTGGTCGGCAAGGTTGGCATGACCGGCCGTGCGACCGGCCCGCACATGCACTGGAATGTCAGCCTGAATGATGCGCGGGTGGATCCGGCGATTTTCATTGGCGCGTTCCAACCTTGAATAGGTGTTGAGGCCACTGGCCTCTTCGGGAGCAAGCCCCCTCCCACATTGAAATTGTGTTGCGAACACCATCAACTGTGGGAGCGGGCTTGCTCGCGAAGGCGGCCCATCCCACACCGCAAATACTGCTGACACCCCAGCAGCTTCAATTGCGCCCCAATCAAACCCCGCGCAAACATCACAAAGATCGCCCGCCTAAAGCACAATAAAATCGCGCAGAACCCCGCTTTTCGAGTATTCCTCTCAATTTTTTTCGACTGCTTGCCATCCTCTCACCTCGCGGTTAGGGTTGAAGGCATGAAAACCTCTCACACCCTTATTCAGCTTCGCCAGCACCGCAGCCTGTGCCTCGTCAGCGCACGACTGCCGGGCTGAATCGCTGCGCCTCGTCCCAAGCTGTTCCCCGAACATTCGTAACACCGGCAGGCCGCCTCTTTTCGGCCCAGACAATAAGGAATTTCCCGATGAGCATGCTCAAAGACCCGTCTTCGAAATACCGCGCGTTTCCCGTCATCAATCTGCCAGATCGCACCTGGCCGTCGAAAACCATCGACGCCGCGCCGATCTGGTGCAGCTCCGACCTGCGTGACGGCAACCAGTCGTTGATCGAGCCGATGGACGCGGTGAAGAAGCTGCGCTTCTGGAAAACCCTGGTTCAGGTGGGCGTGAAGGAAATCGAAGCCTCGTTCCCGGCCGCTTCGCAAACCGACTTCGACTTCGTGCGTACCCTCATCGAAGAAGGCCACATCCCGGACGACACCACCATTCAGGTGCTGACCCAGGGCCGTGAAGACTTGATCGAGCGCACCTTCGAATCCCTGCGTGGGGCGAAGAAAGCCATCGTTCACTTGTACAACGCCACCTCGCCGTCTTTCCGTCGCATCGTCTTCAACCAGGACAAGGACGGCATCAAGGCCATCGCGGTCAACGCCGCCAAGCTGTTCGTCAAATACGCGGCGATGCAGCCGGACACCGAGTGGACGTTCGAATACTCGCCGGAAACCTTCAGCGCCACCGAGCTGGAATTCGCCAAGGAAGTCTGTGACGCGGTGATCGAGGTCTGGAACCCGACGCCTGAGCACAAGATGATCCTCAACCTGCCGGCCACCGTTGAGTGCGCAACGCCGAACATCTACGCCGACCAGATCGAGTGGTTCGGCCGCAACATCAACCGTCGTGACAGCGTGATCATCAGCCTGCACACCCACAACGACCGTGGCACCGGCGTCGCCGCCACCGAGCTGGGCCTGATGGCCGGCGCCGATCGCGTCGAAGGCTGCCTGTTCGGCAACGGCGAGCGTACCGGTAACGTCGACCTCGTCACCGTAGCGCTGAACATGTACACCCAAGGCGTCAACCCTGAGCTGGACTTCTCCGACATCGACGGCGTGCGCAAAGTCGTCGAAGAGTGCAATCAGATCCAGGTACACCCACGTCACCCGTACGTCGGCGACCTGGTCCACACCGCATTCTCCGGTTCGCACCAGGACGCCATCCGCAAGGGCTTCGCCCAGCAGAAACCGGACACTCTGTGGGAAGTGCCGTACTTGCCGATCGACCCGGCCGACATCGGCCGTAGCTACGAGGCGGTGATCCGCGTCAACAGCCAGTCGGGCAAGGGCGGTATCGCTTACCTGCTGGAACAGGAATACGACATCAGCCTGCCGCGTCGCATGCAGATCGAATTCAGCCAGGTTGTGCAGCGTGAAACCGACCGTCTGGGTCTGGAGATGACTGCCAAGCAGATCCACTCGCTGTTGATCAGCGAATACCTGCAAGCCAACACCCCGTATGCGCTGGTCAGCCATCGCCTGCAGGAAGAGAACGGCAACAGCGCCGTCGAAGTGGAAGTGGCGAGCAAGGGTCAGGGCGAAACCAACCTGCACTGGCGCGGCAAGGGTAACGGCGCGCTGGAAGCCTTGGTGGCCGGCCTGCCGATCCCGGTGGAAATCATGGACTACAACGAACACGCGATCGGCGCGGGCACCAACGCCAAGGCAGCGGCTTACATCGAGCTGCGAGTGAACGGTGAACGTGCAGTGCACGGCGTGGGTATCGATGAAAATATCACCACCGCCAGTTTCAAGGCGCTGTTCAGCGCACTGAACCGCTCGTTGAGCCAGCCGGAAGCGAAAGCGGCGTAAGCGACCGCTGAAATGCAAAAGGCCCCGGAGTTTGAACTCCGGGGCCTTTTTTTGCGATCGTTCCCATGCTCCGCGTGGGAATGCCTCAAGGGACGCTCCGCGTCCAGTGATGCGGAGCGTCACGGGCTGCATTCCCACGCAGAGCGTGGGAACGATCGGCTGCCTCAGGTGAACTCGAAGGTATCCGCATCCAGATTCGCCGGAAAACGTTCGCGATAGGCTGCCAGCTCAGCCGCTTCCAGCACTGCTTTGAACACCCCGTCCGCCTCCCCCGCCGCCAGCAACGTCTCGCCCTGGAAATCCAGCACCTGACTGTCGCCGGTATAGGCAAAACCCTTGCCGTCAGTGCCGACGCGATTCACTGCCGCCACGTAGCACAGGTTTTCAATCGCCCGCGCCGGCAGCAAGCGGTTCCAGTGCAGACGCCGCGCACCCGGCCAGTTGGCGGTGTACAGCAGCAGGTCGGTGTCCTGGGCGTCGCGGCTCCACACCGGGAAGCGCAGGTCGTAGCAAATCAGCGGGCGGATGCGCCAGCCCTTGAGTTCGAACTGCACCTGGCGTTCGCCGGGGGTGTAATGGTTGTGCTCCCCGGCCATGCGGAACAGATGGCGTTTGTCGTAATGCCAGACTTCACCGTCCGGCCGCGCCCACAGCAGGCGGTTGCGATGACTGCCGTCAGCCGCCTGAATGATCACGCTGCCGGTAATCACCGCATTGAGCTTCGCCGCTTGCGCCTTCATCCACTTGCTGGTCGGGCCATGCTCGGCTTCTGCGAGGGTCTCGGACTCCATCGAGAAGCCGGTGGTGAACATCTCCGGCAAAATAATCAGGTCTGCCCCTCGGGCCTGCTCCAACAGCACATCGAAGTGCTCAAGATTGGCCTGACGGTCGTGCCAGGCCAGGCTGGTCTGGATCAGCGCCAGATTGAGATCGGGCAACGCACTCAGATCACGCATAGTTTTGCCGCCGCTTCGCGCAGCGTCTCCTCGCGTTTGGCAAAGCACAGCCGCACCAGGCGCTGGCCTTGCGGTGGATTCTGGTAGAACACCGACACCGGGATGCTCGCCACACCGTGTTCTCGGGTCATCCACATCGCCATGTCGACGTCATTCAAGTCGGGACGAATCTGCGAGTAATCGACCAGTTGGAAATAGGTGCCGGTCACGCGGGTGAAGGTGAATCGCGACGCCGCCAACAAGTCGCAGAACAGGTCGCGCTTGGCCTGATAGAAACCCGGCAGCTCTTCAACGTGCTCCGGATGCTCGGCCATGTAATCGGCCAATGCGTGCTGCAGCGGCGTGACACCGCAGAAACTGACGTACTGGTGCACCTTGCGCAGCTCGGCGGTCAGCGCTGGCGGTGCGACGACATAGCCGGTTTTCCAGCCAGTGACGTGATAGGTCTTGCCGAACGAGCTGACCACGAAGGCACGCTGATACAACTCTTCGTGGGCCAGCATGCTGACGTGCGGCACGCCGTCGAATACCAGGTGCTCATAGACTTCGTCGCTGATCACATAGATATCGCGATCACGGATCAATGCTGCCAACTGATCGAGCTCGGCACGACTGATCAGTGCGCCGCTCGGGTTGTGCGGAGTATTGAGGATGATCATCCGCGTGCACGGCGTCAGGGCTGCACGGAGTTTGTCGAAATCGATGGAGAAATCTTTCAGTCCAAGCTGCACGTGGACGCAGCGGCCGCCCGCCAGTTCCACTGCCGGCTCGTAGCTGTCGTAAGCCGGATCGAAAACGATGACTTCATCACCCTTGTGGATAACGGCCTGGATCGCGCAGAAGATCGCCTGGGTCGCGCCGGGCGTCACGGTCACTTCGGTATCGGCATCCACCTGTGCGCCGTAGCTGCGGGCGATCTTGGCCGCGATCTGCTGACGCAGTGCCGGCAAACCGGTCATGGGTGAATACTGGTTATGCCCACTGGCAATATGCCGACCTACCGCATCGCGCAGCGACTGCGGACCATCGAAATCCGGAAAACCCTGGGAAAGATTGATCGCTCCGGTCTGCGCCGCGAGCTGAGACATCTGCGTGAAAATAGTGATGCCGACATTCGGCAGCTTACTGGTGATCATCGAGGGGTTCCCTGCTCTACACCCGGCTCTGACGGCGGCGCGGGAGAGCCCGAGAATAGCCCATCCGGCGCCCATAAAAAAAGGGCGCCGGATGGCACCCTTCTCTCATGTTGATCGTTCCCACGCTCTGCGTGGGAATGCAGCCTTAGACGCTCTGCGTCCGCCGCTTTTGTGACGCAGAGCGTCACGGGATACATTCCCACGCGGAGCATGGGAACGATCAACGGTCAGCGACCTTACTTCTTGTCGCGGCGCTTCTTGCTGGCTTTCTTGTTGTGCGACATCAAACGACGCTTCTTGTTGACCTGGCGGTCGGTCAGCGTGTTCTTGTTGCCTTCGTACGGGTTCTCGCCGCCCTTGAACTCGATGCGGATCGGCGTACCGACCAGCTTCAGCACACGGCGGTAAGTGTTCTCCAGATAGCGCACATACGACTTCGGCACTTTCTCGATCTGGTTACCGTGAATCACGATGATCGGCGGGTTCGCACCACCCAGGTGAGCGTAACGCAGCTTGATCCGGCGGCTGTTGACCATCGGCGGCTGGTGCTCGCTGACCGCGTCTTCGAGAATCTGGGTCAGACGGCTGGTCGGCCAGCGGGTGACCGCGGACTTGAACGAGTTCTGTACCGAGGCGTAGAGGTTGCCCACGCCAGTACCGTGCAGTGCCGAGATGAAGTGGATGTCGGCAAAGTCGACGAAGAACAGACGACGTTGCAGCTCGACCTTCACGTAGTCGCGCTCGCTCGGGGTCATGCCGTCCCACTTGTTGATCGCGATCACCAGCGCACGACCCGCTTCTAGGGCGAAGCCCAGCAGGTTGAGGTCGTGATCGACCACGCCTTCGCGGGCGTCCATCACGAAGATCACGACGTTGGCGTCTTTGATCGCCTGCAGGGTTTTGACCACGGAGAATTTTTCGACTTCTTCGTGGATCTTGCCGCGCTTGCGCACACCGGCGGTGTCGATCAGCGTGTACTTCTCGTCGTTACGCTCGAACGGGATGTAGATACTGTCGCGAGTAGTGCCGGGCTGGTCGTAGACGATAACCCGGTCTTCACCGAGCATGCGGTTGACCAGGGTCGACTTGCCGACGTTCGGACGGCCGATGATGGCGATCTTGATCCCGTCTTTTTCGCTCGGGCCAGGAATGCGCTTGGCTTCCTCGCCTTCGGCAACGATCTCTTCTTCGCCGTCTTCCGGCTCTTCTTCATCTCTCGGGAAGTCGCCCAGAGCGATTTCCAGCATCTGAGTGATGCCACGGCCGTGAGCACCGGCGATAGGAATCGCGTGGCCCATACCCAACGGAGCGAATTCGGCGCGGGCCATTTCCGGGTCGATGTTGTCGACCTTGTTGGCAACCACGTAGGAACGCTTGTTACGTTTGCGCAAATGCTCGGCGATCATCTGGTCGGCGGCGGTAAAACCGGCCTTGGCATCTACCAGGAACAGAACGACATCGGCTTCTTCAATGGCCAGCAGCGACTGCTCGGCCATTTTTTCGTCCATACCATGCTCGTCACCGGAGATACCGCCGGTGTCGACCAGAATGTAGGAACGCCCTTGCCACTTGGCCTCACCGTACTGGCGATCACGGGTCAGACCGGACAAGTCGCCGACAATGGCGTCGCGAGTCCTGGTCAGGCGGTTGAACAAGGTGGACTTGCCGACGTTCGGTCGGCCCACCAGGGCGATTACGGGAACCATTCGGCTCTCCACTTCGTTATTTCAGAAAATACAAAAGCCGCTGCGAGGCAGCGGCTGGTGCTCGGGGCAACACTGTGGGAGCGGGCTTGCTCGCGAAAAACCGTAGCAGCACCGCGTTTATTCAGCCTGTACGCGTCATCGTTGACGCCCTTCGCGAGCAAGCTCGCTCCCACAAGTGAGGCTGCCTGGGGGTGTTAACCCCAAGCATAGTTGTTACTTGATGGTCAGGGCTTCCAGTTTGCCGCTGTTGCCATACACATAGATCGTGTTGCCCACCACCAGCGGACGGGCACGCAGGCCATCGCTGTCGATACGCTCACGACCCACGAAACGACCGTCCACCTGACTCAACAGGTGCAGGTAACCTTCCAGGTCACCAACGGCTACGTAGCTGGAGAACACTTCCGGCGCCGACAGCTGACGGCGGGCCAGCGAGTCGTTGCTCCACAGCGCGGTGGTGGAACGCTCGTCGACGCCTTCAACGGTGCCCGAAGACAGGCTCACGTAGACGTTGCCGAAACCTTGGGCAACACCGGCATAGCTCGACGCATCGCGCTGCCAGAGTTGACGGCCGCTTTGCAGATCGAGTGCCGCGACGCGGCCCTGATAGCTGGCGACGTACAAGGTTTCGCCGGACAGCAGCAGACCGCCGTCGATGTCGACCACGCGCTCCAATTCCGAACGACCGGTTGGAATCGCGACCCGCTGTTCCCAGACCGGCACGCCGTTGGAAATATCCAGGGCGACTACTTTACCAGTCGACAGGCCAGCCACCGCGAGGCGGTTGGTCACGACAGGAGCACTGGTACCGCGCAAGGTCAGTACCGCCGGGGTGCTGTCGTAGGTCCAGCGACGGTTGCCGGTAGCCGCGTCCAGACCGATCAGACGATCGTCCTGAGTCTGCACCACCACCACGTCACCGTTGTTGGCCGGTGGCGCGAGGACTTCGCTGGACACCCGGGCGCGCCACTTCTCCTCGCCGTTGATGGCGTCGAAGGCAACAATTTCACCCTTCAGGGTACCGATCGTCACCAGACCGTAACCCACGCCAACGGCGCCGGAGACAGGCAGGTCAAGATCCTTTTTCCACTTCACGTCGCCATTGCTGCGATCCATGGCCATCAGCACGCCGGTCACATCGGCCGCGTAGATGGTGTCACCGTCGATCGCCGGCACCAGCATGTTATAGGTTTCGCCCTGACCGTCACCGATCGAACGGCTCCACTGCTTCTGCAGAACCACTTCTTCTTTGAAGTCGGTCAGCTCGGCCGGTGGCAGTTCTTTTTTGCTGTTGCTGCTGCAACCCGCGGCCAGAATGGCCAGAGCCAGCAATGCTGCATGCTTCCAACGGATCACGTCACGCATCCCCTTTGGCCAGGTCGTCGAGCTTGATTTGAAGGCCGCCGACTGCCGCTTCATCCGACAGTGCCGCCTTGGCTTTTTGATACGCCGCGTTCGCTTCGTCAGTACGGCCCAGCTGTACCAGCAGGTCGCCCTTGAGCTCTTCACGAGTGGCCAGGAACGCCTTGTCGGCATCGCCGTCGAGCAGCTTCAGGGCTTCATCGGCCTTGTTCTGCGCACCCAGCACCTGTGCCAGACGCTGACGGGCGATTTCGCCCAGCGCCGGGTTGGCCGGTTTGGCAACAATGGCTTTGAGTTCGGTCGCCGCGTCGTCCAGCTTGCCGCTGTCGACCGCCACTTTGGCCACGAACAGGCTGCCGTACTGTGCGTACGCGGTGCCGCCGAATTCGCTGTTGAGCTTGCCGGCCAGATCCGCAACGCGCGCAGCGTCAGGCTTGCCGTCCGGGGTCAGCGTGGTTTCCAGCAGTTGCTGATAGAGCACCGAGGCGCCTTGCGACTGGTTGCTCTGATACTTGTGAAAAGCCTGCCAGCCGAACACGATGACCAGCGCCAACAGGCCGCCGGTGACCAGAGGTTTGCCGTTGCGTGTCCACCAGTCCTTCAAATCCGCCAACTGTTCGTCTTCGGTACTCGACACCCCAATACTCCTTAATCGCTAAATCGGCTGTTTAGACAGCTTCAACCCTGCACGACGCAGGTGGCCAGGTGAGCGGCAAGCGCATCCCAGGCAATGCTTTGTTGTTCGCCCTGGCCACGCAGGGGTTTGAAACCTACCACTTGCTGGGCCATTTCGTCGTCACCCAGGATCAGTGCGTACAGTGCACCGCTCTTGTCGGCTTTCTTGAACTGGCTTTTGAAGCTGCCAGCGCCGGCATTGACTTGCAGGCGCAGGTTTGGAAGCTGGTCACGCACACGCTCGGCCAGGGCCAGACCGGCCAGTTCGGCCTGCTCGCCAAAGGCGCAGAGGTAGACATCGACCTGACGGGAGATTTCTTCCGGGATCTGCTCCAGGGTTTCGAGCATCAACACCAGACGCTCGATGCCCATGGCGAAACCCACGCCAGTGGTTGGCTTGCCGCCCATCTGCTCGACCAGACCATCGTAACGGCCGCCGGCGCAGACAGTGCCCTGGGCACCGAGCTTGTCGGTGACCCATTCGAAAACGGTTTTGCTGTAGTAATCGAGGCCGCGAACCAACTTCGGGTTGAGCACGTAAGGAATGCCAACGGCATCCAGACGCGATTTCAAGCCTTCGAAGTGTGCTCGCGACTCGTCGTCGAGATAGTCGGCCATCTTCGGCGCATCGACCAATACCGCCTGAGTGTCGGCATTTTTGGTGTCGAGCACGCGCAGCGGGTTGGTTTTCAGGCGACGCTGGCTGTCTTCGTCGAGCTTGTCATGGTGCGCCGAGAGGTACTCGACCAACGCTTCACGATAGCGACCACGGGACTCGCTGGTGCCCAGGCTGTTGAGTTCGAGCTTGACCGCATCACGGATGCCCAGTTCGCCCCACAGGCGCCAGGTCATGATGATCAGCTCGGCGTCGATGTCCGGACCGTCGAGGTTGAACACTTCCAGACCGATCTGGTGGAACTGGCGATAACGGCCTTTCTGCGGACGCTCGTGACGGAACATCGGGCCGATGTACCAGAGTTTCTGCACCTGGCCACCGCCGGTGATGCCATGCTCGAGCACAGCACGCACGCACGCCGCGGTGCCTTCCGGACGCAGGGTCAGGGAGTCGCCGTTGCGGTCTTCGAAGGTGTACATCTCTTTTTCGACGATGTCGGTCACTTCACCGATCGAACGTTTGAACAGCTCGGTGAATTCGACGATCGGCATACGGATCTGCTTATAACCGTAGTTATCCAGCAGACGCGCGACAGTGCCCTCGAAATAACGCCACAGCGGGGTCTGTTCGGGCAGGATGTCGTTCATGCCACGAATGGCTTGCAGAGACTTGCTCACTTTAAATCCTTAAATTCGTTCGGCGCTTCAGTCAGGTCAGCCGCGTGCGATAACCGCTGCGTCAGCTTCGACCTTCTCGGCCGCTTTCTGGCGGATCAGCTTTTCCAGCTCATCCACCAGATTGTCATTCGTCAGTTTCTGCGACGGCTTGCCGTCGATGTAAATCAGGTTTGGCGTGCCGCCGGTCAAGCCGATATGGGCTTCCTTGGCTTCGCCGGGGCCGTTGACCACACAACCGATCACCGCGACATCCAGCGGCACCAGCAGGTCTTCAAGGCGCCCTTCCAGCTCGTTCATGGTCTTGACCACATCGAAGTTCTGCCGCGAGCAGCTCGGGCAGGCGATGAAGTTGATGCCACGGGAACGCAGATGCAAAGACTTGAGAATGTCGTAACCGACCTTCACTTCCTCGACCGGGTCGGCCGCCAGCGAGATGCGGATAGTATCGCCAATCCCTTCGGCGAGCAGCATACCTAGGCCCACGGCGGATTTCACTGTGCCCGAACGCAATCCACCGGCTTCGGTGATGCCCAGGTGCAGCGGCTGGACGATTTCCTTGGCCAGCAAGCGGTAGGCTTCGACGGCCATGAACACGTCGGAGGCTTTCACGCTGACCTTGAAGTCCTGGAAATTCAGGCGTTCGAGGTGTTCGACGTGACGCAGCGCGGATTCGACCAGCGCGGCCGGCGTCGGCTCGCCGTACTTCTTCTGCAGATCCTTTTCCAGGGAGCCGGCGTTGACGCCGATGCGGATCGGGATCCCGCGATCACGGGCAGCGTCGACCACGGCGCGCACACGGTCTTCACGACCGATGTTGCCCGGGTTGATGCGCAGGCAGTCCACCCCCAGTTCGGCGACGCGCAAAGCGATCTTGTAGTCGAAATGGATGTCGGCAACCAGCGGCACCTTGACCAGTTGCTTGATCTTGCCGAACGCCTCGGCGGCGTCCATGTCCGGTACCGAAACGCGGACGATGTCGACGCCGGCAGCTTCCAGACGATTGATCTGGGCAACGGTGGCAGCCACATCATTGGTGTCGCTGTTGGTCATGCTCTGCACAGCGATAGGCGCATCGCCGCCAACAGGCACGTTACCGACCCAGATCTTGCGCGAAACGCGACGTTTGATTGGAGATTCGCCGTGCATGACTTATTGACCCAACTTCAGGCGAGCAGTCTCGCCACTGGTGAACGGAGCGATATCGACCGGCTGGCCGTTATAGCTGACCTGTGCGGCGCGGGCGACACCCAGGCGTACCGCAAGTGGCGGCTTGCCGGACACCGAAACGCTGTCGCCTTTATGTTTCAGACCGCTGAACAGCACCTTGCCGCGACCGTCGGTGACTTGGGCCCAGCAATCGGCGGTGAACTGCAGTTGCACCTGACCATCGCCGGCAGCTGGAGCAGCTGCTTCTGCGGTTGGCGCAGGGGTGGCCGGGACGACTGGTGCGGTAACGGTCGGCGCCGGAGTGGCCGGAACGTTCGGTGCAGGGGTCGCCGGCGTGGCGACAACCGGGGCCGGGGTGTGAGCCGGTGCGGCTGGCGTCACCGCGGGTGTGGCTGGAGCAGTGGCCGGAGCGGCAGGCTCGGCGCCAGTCGATTCAGCGGTGGTTTCCGCCTGTGGCAGCGCCAGTGCAGTCGCGCCCTCGGCTTGGCCTTCGGCAACGGCCTGGTCTTCCGGCTCGTCGATCGGGTGAATCTGCGTGGTGCCATCGGCGCCTTCGACTTCAACGTGCTCCGGGGCCAGGCTGGTCACTTCCTTGGTGCGCAGCGAAGTCTGATCCTGCCACCAGACAAAACCGCCGCCGATGACCGCAATCAGCAGCAACAGACTGACAATGCGCAAAATGGTGTGAGAAACCCGAACAGGCTCTTCGATACGGCCCAGAGCGTGCACATTGCTGCCGTGCGAATCGGTGCCGGTGGACTGGTCGAATTGCTGAACCAGAACGCTCTGGTCCATGCCGAGCAATTTGGCATAAGCGCGAATGTAACCGCGAGCAAAAGTATGCCCCGGCAGCTTGTCGAAAGCGCCAGCTTCAAGATTGCTCAGGGAAGTCACGGTGAGGTTGAGCTTGAGGGCCACTTCGGCCAGCGACCAGCCATTGCTTTCGCGGGCCTGGCGCAAAGTCTCACCGGGATTAACGCGAGTCGCTGCTACAACTTCGGGATGCGCCGCTTTCATCATTGCTCCGACAGGTATTGCTGATATTCCGGCGTACCGGGATAGAGTCGTTTTAATTGCAGGCCGTAACTGGCGGCCTTGTCGCGATCTTCAAACACTTTTGCCAGCCGAACGCCGAGCAATAGACTACGTGCATTTTGCTCGGTTAGCAGGCTGAAACGGTCGTAATAGTCACGCGCGGGCACATAATGCCTGTCTTCGAAGGACAACTCAGCCATTTCCAGCAAAGCACGCGGTTGTTGACGATTCAGTCGCAGGGCTTTTTCCAGTTGCTGCTGCGCCAGGTCTCGCTGTCCGAGCTTCGCCGCGGTCATGCCGAGGTTCTCGAACACCCGCGAACGTTCAGGATACAGCGTATCGGCGGCAGCCTGTTCAAAACGCTCGTAGGCTTCCTTGTAACGCTGTTCTTCGTAGAGAAAACTGCCGTAATTGTTGAGGATGCGCGCATCGGCGGGACGGGAGGACAAGGCTTTGCGAAAGTGTTCGTCGGCCAGTTTGGGTTCCATTTCGGCCTGGAACACCAATCCGAGGGCGGCGTTGGCATCAGGATCGGAACCGTCCAGCTCCAGCGCCTTCTTCAATGGCACCTTGGCCCGCTCGGTCATCCCCTGCTGCAAGTATCCCAGCCCCAACTGCACGTAGGCAGCCCGCGCTTCATCGCGGCCCTTGCTGGTCTTCATCGGGTTGTAGTCACCCGACAGGACACAACCAGCACACAGGCTGGCCATCAGCAACAGCAGCGCAAAGCGCAGGGACATAGAGATCCTCTCTTAGTTAGTGTTCGCGGCGTTCTGTGCCAGATCGCTGTCGGCGCTCAACTCGCGCACGGCGATGTAACGTTCGCTGCGACGGGTGCGATCCAGCACCTGCCCTACCAATTGACCGCATGCAGCGTCGATGTCTTCACCACGGGTGGTGCGGACAGTGACGTTGAAACCGGCCTGATGCAACTGATCCTGGAACCGACGAATGGCGTTGTTGCTCGGCCGCTCGTACCCGGAATGCGGGAACGGGTTGAACGGAATCAGGTTGATCTTGCACGGAATGTTCTTCAGCAGCTCGATCATCTCAACGGCGTGTTCAACCTTGTCGTTGATGTCCTTGAGCAAGGTGTACTCGATGGTCAGCACACGTTTCTCGCCAAGAGCGGACATGTAGCGCTGGCACGACTCGAGCAGCATCTTAAGCGGATATTTCTTGTTGATCGGCACCAATTGGTTACGCAATGCGTCATTCGGTGCGTGCAGGGACAACGCCAGGGACACGTCGATGTGCTTGGCCAGCTCATCGATCATCGGCACCACGCCCGAGGTGGACAGGGTCACGCGGCGCTTGGAGATCCCGTAGCCGAGGTCATCCATCATCAGGTGCATGGCGGCGACGACGTTGTCGAAGTTCAGCAGCGGCTCACCCATGCCCATCATCACCACGTTGGTGATGGCACGGTCGACGGTTGCCGGGACGCTGCCGAAAGATTTGTTGGCAATCCACACCTGACCGATGACTTCGGCGGCGGTGAGGTTGCTATTGAAGCCTTGCTTGCCGGTGGAGCAGAAACTGCAATCCAGGGCACAGCCTGCCTGGGACGAAACGCACAGAGTGCCGCGTTTGCCCTGGGGAATGTACACGGTCTCGACGCAGCTGCCGGACGCCACACGCACCACCCACTTACGGGTGCCGTCGGTGGAGATGTCCTCGCTGACCACTTCCGGACCACGGACCTCAGCAATAACCTTGAGCTTGTCGCGCAAGGCCTTGCTGACGTTCGTCATGGCGTCGAAATCATCGACACCAAAGTGGTGAATCCATTTCATTACCTGACCGGCACGGAAACGCTTCTCCCCGATTGAGTCGAAGAATTTTTCCATTTCCTGTTGAGTCAGACCCAGCAGGTTGGTTTTTACAGTCGATGTAGTCATGGATTCACCTTCACTCTTAAGCCAATGCTTAGCGAGTGGTTACTTCAGTAGCTGCGAAGAAGTACGAGATTTCACGAGCAGCTGCGGCTTCGGAGTCCGAACCGTGAACAGCGTTGGCGTCGATGGAATCAGCGAAGTCAGCGCGGATGGTGCCGGCAGCAGCTTCTTTAGGGTTGGTAGCGCCCATCAGCTCACGGTTCAGAGCGATAGCGTTTTCGCCTTCCAGAACCTGAACAACAACAGGACCGGAGATCATGAAAGCAACCAGGTCGCCGAAGAAACCACGAGCGCTGTGCTCAGCGTAGAAGCCTTCAGCTTCGGCTTTGGACAGTTGCTTCAGTTTCGAAGCTACAACGCGCAGGCCGGCTTTTTCGAAACGAGTGGTGATCTCGCCGATGACGTTTTTTGCAACTGCGTCAGGCTTGATGATGGAGAAAGTACGTTGAACAGCCATGGTGTAACTCCAGAAACGGTAATTTGCGAAAAATTAAACCCGCGAATTATACGCGGGTTCTTGGGTATTGCCTAACCTGCGAGGACGATCAGTCCAATTCATCATTCCAGAGCTGCTGAACCGCTTCCAACACCTTCTCGCCGACCCGGCCAGAGTTAGCGTCGAAGTCAGGCAGCTCTTTGATCCACTGCTGCAACTCGACGAAATTGACAGAATACGGATCTACACCCGGCTTGGCCTCGGCCAATTCTTCTGCAATACGTTGAACATCATTCCAACCGTAGCTCATGACAGTCTTACCAGTCAGTGCGGCGCTTCTGCCGCATGGTTAAGCGAATATTTCGGAATTTCGACGGTGATGTCTTCTTCACCAACGATAGCCTGACAGGCCAGACGCGATTGCGCTTCCAGGCCCCAGGCACGATCGAGGAAGTCTTCTTCCAGCTCGTCAGCCTCTTCCAGCGAGTCGAAACCCTCGCGAATGATGCAGTGGCAAGTGGTGCAGGCGCAAACGCCGCCACAGGCACTTTCC
Organism: Pseudomonas sp. AD21; assembly: GCF_002878485.1. NCBI lineage: Bacteria > Pseudomonadati > Pseudomonadota > Gammaproteobacteria > Pseudomonadales > Pseudomonadaceae > Pseudomonas > Pseudomonas sp. AD21. Next base: position 16,751 of record NZ_NQYG01000038.1, on the reverse strand, counting down.
ATCTCGATGTGGTGTTCGTGAGCCAGATCGAGAATCGAGGTGCCGGGTGCAGCCTCGACCACCATGCCTTCAGGGCAGAACTTCTCGTGAGGCAGAAAAATAACCTGCGGCATCAAATATCCTCGATTTCATTCAGATTGCGCCCCGACAGAGCGGCTTTCACCGTCAGATCCATGCGGCGGGCAGCAAAAGCGTCGGTCACTTGCGACAGACGCTTGGTCTGCTGCTCGATGGCATAACCATCGGTGCCTTTCATCAGTTCGGCCAGTTCCTGCAGCTGCAAGTCGATGACCATGCGCTCTTCGGCGTCGAGCAAACGCTCGCCATCCGCCTCCAGAGCGCCCTGTACCGCTTCGATCAGGCGCTGGGCATCGACTTGCTGTTCACGCAGAACCCGAGCGACCTTGTCGTCATTGGCGTGCTGGAACGAATCCTTGAGCATCTTGGCGATTTCGCCGTCGGTCAGACCGTAGGACGGCTTGACCTGAATGCTCGCCTCAACGCCCGAACCCAGTTCACGGGCAGATACGCTGAGCAGACCGTCGGCATCGACCTGGAAGGTCACGCGAATCTTCGCAGCGCCAGCCACCATCGCCGGAATGCCGCGCAGCTCGAAACGCGCCAGAGAGCGGCAGTCGCTGATCAGCTCGCGCTCGCCCTGCAGCACGTGGATCGCCATGGCCGACTGGCCGTCTTTATACGTAGTGAAATCTTGTGCGCGAGCGACGGGGATAGTGGTGTTGCGCGGAATCACCTTCTCCATCAGGCCGCCCATGGTTTCCAGCCCCAGGGACAGCGGAATCACGTCGAGCAGCAGCAGTTCGCCGCCATCGCGCTTGTTGCCAGCCAGCGTATCAGCCTGGATCGCGGCCCCGATGGCCACCACTTGATCCGGGTCGATTTCAGTCAACGGCTGACGACCGAAGGCTTCGGCAACGGCTTCGCGAACACGTGGAACGCGGGTCGAACCACCCACCATGACCACAGCGTGCACGTCCTCCAGTTCGATACCGGAATCACGTACCGCACGGCGACAGGCTTTCAGGCTGCGCGCAACCATCGGCTCGATCAGCGCATCGAAGGCTTCGCGAGTCAGCGGCGCTTTCCAGTCACCGTAGGCGACTTCGACGCTGGCCGCATCGGTCAGGGCTTCTTTGGCTGCGCAAGCGGTTTGCAGCAGATTGCGTTGTGCGCCCGGGTCGAGATCGGCAGACAGGCCCGCGCTCTCGATGATCCAGCCAGCAATCACGTGATCAAAGTCGTCGCCGCCCAGCGCGCTGTCGCCGCCAGTTGCCAGCACTTCGAAAACACCGCCGGTCAGACGCAGAATCGAAATATCGAAAGTACCGCCGCCCAGGTCATAAATCGCGACCAGACCCTCGGCATGCTGATCCAGACCATACGCCACGGCGGCTGCGGTCGGCTCGTTGAGCAGACGCAGCACGTTCAGACCGGCGAGCTTGGCCGCGTCTTTGGTGGCTTGGCGCTGAGCATCGTCGAAATACGCCGGAACGGTGATCACCGCGCCGACCAACTCGCCGCCCAACGTCGCTTCAGCACGCTGACGCAACACCTTGAGGATATCGGCGGAGACTTCGACCGGGCTTTTCGGGCCTTGCACGGTGTCGATGAACGGCATGTGCGATTCGCCGCCGACAAAGCGGTACGGCAGTTGCTCGCCCAATTGCTTGACGTCGGACAGACCACGCCCCATCAGGCGCTTGACCGACAGCACAGTGTTCAAGGGATCGGAAGATGCGGCCAGTTTGGCCGACTCGCCAACCTCGACGCGATCGGCGTGATAACGCACGGCGGACGGCAGGATGACCTGCCCGTCAGCGTCGGCCAGCGGCTCGGAAAGACCACTGCGCAACGCAGCGACCAGCGAATTGGTAGTGCCCAAGTCGATCCCCACAGCCAGACGACGCTGGTGCGGTTGAGGACTTTGGCCGGGTTCGGCGATCTGCAGTAGGGCCATCGTGATCAGGACTTATCTGTATATCAGGCGTGCGACCGGAGCGGCACTGGGTTAATCGTCGAGGCGCTCTTCTAACTGGCGCACTTCGTAGGTGAGCTTGTCGAGGAACTGCATGCGCCGCATCAGGCGTTCAGCCTGTTCGCGTTGCGCCGCATCATCCCAACAGGCTGCGAAGCTTTCGTTCAATTGTTCCTGAGCGACTTTCAAGCGACGCTTGAACACCGCGACACCGTCGAGATCGGCGCTGTCCTGGAGGTCTTCGAGTTCTTCGCGCCATTGCATCTGCTGCAGAAGAAACTCGGGGTCATGGACCGTGACTTCCATCGGCACTTCATGCCCGCTGATGGTCAGCAGGTAGCGTGCACGCTGGGCCGGACTCTTGAGCGTCTGGTAGGCATCGTTGAGCCGTGCAGACTGCTCGAGTGCCGCCCGTTGCTCACGCTCGGAAGCGTCGGCAAAGCGGTCAGGATGAACACCGCGCGCCAACTCACGGTAGCGCGTGGCCAACTGCTCGAGATCCAGACGGAAGCTCGGTTGCAGCTCGAATAAAGCGAAATGACAAGGAATACCCACGACAAGCCTCAGATGTTGAAGCTTTCGCCGCAGCCACATTCACCGCGTACGTTGGGGTTGTTGAACTTGAAGCCTTCGTTCAACCCTTCCTTGACGAAATCGAGCTCGGTGCCGTCCAGGTAGGCCAGGCTTTTCGGGTCGATGATCACTTTCTCGCCGTGACTTTCGAACACCTGATCCTCTGCAACCACCTCGTCGACAAACTCCAGCACGTAGGCAAGGCCGGAACAGCCCGTGGTGCGAACACCCAGACGAATCCCTTCACCTTTGCCGCGCCCGTCGAGGGAGCGTCGCACGTGCCGAGCAGCCGCTTCTGTCATGCTGATAGCCATCGTTGACTCCTTACTCGTCGCGCAATGCTTAGATCAAGCCTTTCTTCTGCTTGTAGTCGCGAACGGCCGCCTTGATGGCGTCTTCAGCGAGTACCGAGCAGTGAATTTTCACTGGCGGCAGGGCCAGTTCTTCGGCCAGCTGAGTGTTCTTGATGGTCTCTGCTTCGTCCAGAGTCTTGCCCTTCATCCACTCGGTGGCCAGGGAGCTGGAAGCGATTGCCGAACCGCAGCCGTAGGTCTTGAACTTGGCGTCTTCGATAACACCCTGATCGTTGACCTTGATCTGCAGACGCATCACGTCGCCGCACGCCGGAGCGCCGACCATGCCGGTGCCGACATCCGGATCTTCCGCGTCCATCTTGCCGACGTTACGCGGGTTTTCGTAGTGGTCGATGACCTTTTCGCTGTAAGCCATGGTGCTTAATCCTCACTCATCAGAGAGTCGCTCTTTAAGCCCCGGAACCGGAGGTTCGCAGGGCTGGTTCGCGGCGACTTGAAATCAGTGTGCCGCCCACTCGATTTTCGAAATGTCGACACCGTCTTTGTACATGTCCCACAGCGGCGACAGAGCGCGCAGCTTGGTAACGGCCTCGCAGACTTTCTGCGCGGCGTAGTCGATTTCTTCTTCGGTAGTGAAACGGCCGAAGGTGAAACGAATCGAGCTGTGTGCCAGTTCGTCGTTGCGGCCCAGGGCGCGCAGTACGTACGAAGGCTCCAGGGATGCCGAGGTGCACGCCGAACCGGACGATACCGCCAGATCCTTGAGTGCCATGATCAGCGACTCACCTTCAACGTAGTTGAAGCTCAGGTTCAGGTTGTGCGGAACGCGGGCGGTCAGGCTGCCGTTAACATACAGCTCTTCGAGGTGCTCGACCTGCTTGAAGAAACGGTCGCTCAGGGCCTTGATGCGCACGTTTTCGGCAGCCATGTCTTCCTTGGCTACACGGAAAGCTTCGCCCATGCCGACGATCTGGTGGGTCGCCAGGGTGCCGGAACGCATGCCACGCTCGTGACCACCGCCGTGCATGGTCGCTTCGATGCGCACACGCGGCTTACGGCTGACGTACAGCGCGCCGATGCCTTTAGGGCCATAAGTCTTGTGGGCGGAGAACGACATCATGTCGACTTTCAGCTTCTGCAGGTCGATCTCGACCTTACCAGTGGACTGAGCGGCGTCGACGTGGAACAGAACGCCCTTGGAGCGGAGCAGTTCACCGATCGCTGCGATGTCGTTGACGGTGCCGATTTCGTTGTTCACATGCATCACGGAGACGAGGATGGTGTCTTCGCGCAATGCAGCTTCAATCATGGCCGGGGTGATCAGACCGTCTTCGGTCGGCTCGAGGTAAGTGACCTCGAAACCTTCACGCTCCAGTTGGCGCATGGTGTCGAGGACAGCCTTGTGCTCAATCTTGGAGGTGATCAGGTGCTTGCCCTTGGAGCCGTAGAAATGTGCCGCACCCTTGATAGCCAGGTTGTCGGATTCGGTGGCACCGGAGGTCCAGACGATTTCACGCGGATCGGCGTTGACCAGGTCGGCCACCTGACGACGGGCGTTTTCAACGGACTCTTCAGCTTTCCAGCCGAACACGTGGGAACGGGACGCCGGGTTACCGAAGTTTCCGTCAACCAGCAGGCATTCACTCATCTTTTGCGCAACGCGCGGATCGACCGGGGTGGTCGCAGAGTAATCAAGGTAAATCGGCAATTTCATGGACTATCTCCTAAATCAGGGCTGGCGTTCCGCTAGCTCTTCGGCTGTCATTCGACGGCGGACGCTTCAATCTTGTCCAGGCGTGGCGCCTTGCTGTTGCAACGGCGCTGGTCCTGACGCTGGGCTACTTCTTGCACCTCACGGCGAGTCACAAGGTCAGCCAAGCTGATACCACTTAGAAATTCGTGAATCTGCAGGCTCAGGTCGCACCACAAGTGGTGAGTCAGGCAGGTATCACCGGAATGGCAATCGCCCTGGCCCTGGCATTTGGTCGCATCGACCGATTCGTTGACCGCATCGATCACCTGAGCCACCTGGATGCCCTGCATGTCGCGCGACAGCTGGTATCCACCACCTGGACCGCGAACACTGGAAACCAGATTACTGCGGCGCAGCTTGGCGAAAAGCTGTTCGAGATAGGACAGGGAGATGCCTTGGCGCTCGGAGATATCGGCCAGGGACACCGGCCCGTGCTGCGCGTGCAACGCCAGGTCAAGCATGGCGGTCACGGCGTATCGGCCTTTTGTAGTCAGTCGCATGGACAATTACCACGGAGTTCGGAATGGGCGGGAGTATGCAATTCCCGAGCATTTAAGTCAACTATAAGACCTAGTGCTTTAGTCGGGTTTACCCGCAAAAGAGCGCGCGCATCATAGCAAAGGCTGGCGGCATGCAGCCAGCGGTACCGCGTTATCGTTCTTCGCGAGCAAGCTCGCTCCCACAAGGGCAATATATTCCAATGTAGGAGCGAGCTCGCTCGCGAAGGCCGCGCTGCGGTTCAGCTGGCCTGACTCTGATCTTTGCCTTTGACGCAGGCAAAGTCTTCTTCACGCAGCTCAGGCAGATCTTTCGCACAATAATTACTGCCCAGATCCTTCAGTGCGCCGCACATCCCCTCCAGCCGCCCGTCCACCGCTTGCAGGTGATCGAGCAACTGACCAATGGCGCGCGCCACCGGGTCAGGCATGTCTTCGCTGACGCCATAGGCATCGAAACCGATCTTCTCGGCCATTGCCTTGCGCTTGGCGTCCTGCTCTTCATCGGACTTGACGATGATGCGCCCCGGAATCCCCACCACAGTGGCGCCCGGCGGTACTTCCTTGGTTACCACAGCGTTGGAGCCGACTTTGGCGCCAGCCCCTACCGTGAACGGCCCCAGCACCTTGGCGCCAGCACCGACCACAACACCATCACCCAACGTCGGGTGACGCTTGCCTTTGTTCCAACTGGTGCCACCAAGGGTCACGCCCTGATAGATGGTCACGTCATCGCCAATTTCGGCGGTTTCACCAATGACGATGCCCATGCCGTGATCGATGAAGAAGCGTCGGCCGACCTTGGCGCCCGGGTGAATCTCGATACCGGTCAACCAGCGACCGAAGTTGGACACCAGTCGCGCCAGCCATTTCAGCTCGTTGCGCCAGAGCATCCCGGCCAGCCGGTGAATCCAGATCGCATGCATGCCGGGGTAGCAAGTCAGAACTTCAAAAGCGTTACGCGCCGCCGGGTCTCGATGGAATACGCTCTGGATATCTTCACGCAAACGCTCAAACATCATTCAGTCCTTCCGCTTAAGAAGCTCACCACGGGCCGCTTTCTGGGTTTCCGTGAGGATGCCACGCAAAATATTCATTTCCGCCCGGCTGACCGAGCTGCGTCCATACAACCTGCGCAGGCGCGCCATCAGGTGCCGTGGTTTTTCCGGATCGAGAAACTCGATGGCGACCAGCGTCTGCTCCAGATGCTCATAGAAGCGCTCCAGCTCATCCATGGTCGCCAGCTCGGCACTTTTCACCGAGGCCACTTCTTCTTTCTCGATCTTGGTCGGCTGCCCCTGAGCGGCCAGCCAGGCCATGCGCACTTCATAGCTCAACACTTGCACCGCCGCCCCGAGGTTCAGCGAGCTGAACTCAGGGTCAGAGGGGATATGCACGTGAAAGTGACATCGCTGCAGCTCGTCATTGGTCAGGCCGGAGTCTTCACGACCGAACACCAAAGCGATTTCCGCACCCTGCCCCGCTTCCTCGACCACTTTGCTCCCGCACTCACGGGGATCGAGCAGAGGCCAGGGAATGCGACGGTCACGGGCGCTGGTGCCAAGCACCAGATTGCAGCCAACCAGAGCGTCCTCCAGGGTGGCGACGACCTGCGCGCTTTCAAGGATATCCCCGGCACCGGAAGCACGCGCATCGGCTTCGTGATGCGGAAACAGCCGCGGCTCGACCAGCACCAGCCGCGACAGACCCATGTTTTTCATGGCGCGCGCGGCCCCGCCGATGTTGCCGGGGTGGCTGGTATTGACCAGGACGACACGAATGTTCTGCAGCAAGGGAGGCGCTCTCGGACACAGGAAAGGGGTGCAAATCTTACAGAACAGCCTACCGTTAAGCTATGAAAGCGAACAGCAACCTTCACCTGAAGAAAAGTTCTGATAGAATGCGCGGCTTTCTTTAACAACCTTAGGTGACACATCCATGCAGCCCATGCTGAATATCGCGCTGCGCGCCGCCCGCAGCGCCAGTGAACTGATCTTCCGCTCCATCGAGCGCCTGGATACCATCAAGGTCGACGAAAAAGACGCCAAGGATTATGTATCCGAGGTGGATCGCGCCGCCGAACAGAAAATCATCGATGCTCTGCGCAAGGCTTACCCGAATCACTCGATCCAGGGTGAAGAGACCGGCATGCACGTCGGTAACGGCATCGAAGGCGAAGAGTACCTGTGGATCATCGATCCGCTGGACGGCACCACCAACTTCCTGCGCGGCATCCCTCACTTTGCTGTCAGCATTGCCTGCAAATACCGTGGTCGCCTGGAACACGCAGTGGTTCTGGATCCGGTTCGCCAAGAAGAATTCACTGCCAGCCGTGGTCGCGGCGCTCAACTGAACGGTCGCCGTCTGCGCGTCAGCGGTCGCACCAGCCTCGACGGCGCCCTGCTCGGCACTGGCTTCCCGTTCCGTGACGACCAGATGGACAACCTCGACAATTACCTGGGCATGTTCCGCGCCCTGGTTGGCCAGACTGCCGGCATCCGCCGCGCCGGTTCCGCCAGCCTGGATCTGGCCTACGTGGCTGCCGGTCGTTTCGACGCATTCTGGGAATCGGGCCTGTCCGAGTGGGACATGGCTGCTGGCGCCCTGCTGATTCAAGAAGCCGGCGGGCTGGTGAGCGACTTCACCGGCGGTCACGACTTCCTTGAAAAAGGCCACATCGTTGCCGGCAACACCAAATGCTTCAAGGCAGTACTGACGGCCATCCAGCCGCACCTGCCGGCTTCGCTGAAGCGCTAAGCTTCCCGCGAAACAAAAAAAGCACCCTTCGGGGTGCTTTTTTTATGCCTGAAATTCGTCCCCTGCCACACCACGGGACCAATGCAGGAGTGAGCCTGCTCGCGATCGCGGTGTATCAGCCACCATCTATTTAGAATGATAAATCGCTATCGCGAGCAGGCTCACTCCTACAAGGGATTTGCTGTGCTGCTTAAATGGCGGGCACAAAAAAGCACCCCGCAGGGTGCTTCGTTTAAAACAGTCGGTCTTTACTGACCCGGCTGATTCTGCGACAGAATCAACTTGCCTTCCTTGTCGACCGGAATCTGGTTGCCCGGATCACGATCCATCCGCACTTTGCCTTCCTTGCCATCGAGCGAGTAACGCACGTCGTAACCAACAACCTTGTCACTGATGTCATTCACGGTGTTACAGCGAGTCTGAGTGGTAGTGTAGGTGTCGCGGTTCTGCATGCCTTCCTGCACCTTGTTACCGGCATAACCGCCACCGACCGCACCAGCAACGGTAGCAATCTTCTTGCCGTTACCGCCGCCGACCATATTACCCAGCAGGCCACCACCGACCGCACCGAGCACCGTACCCATGATCTGGTGCTGATCCTTGACTGGCGCCTGACGGGTTACAGCAACATCCTTGCACACTTCACGTGGAGTCTTGATCTGTGTTTTAACCGGTTCAACGGCCAACACTTGCGCATACTCAGGGCCGCTTTTAACCAGGCTGTAGGTGGCAACAGCACCCCCGGCAGTCACACCGACAGCACCCAATACCGCACCAACCAGCAACGACTTGTTCACATGAACCTCCTGACCATCACATGCGGGACGCGCCCGCGCTTCTCCCAGCCTTGGAGCACAAAAAAAGGCGCGAGTTCAACTCGCGCCTTTTTCGGGCTGACAACCGGAGAAACGATGACCGTTATGGACGGTCGTCGATTTCCTTCTCGGTGTTGGCCGGAGGAATCAGATCCTCAGTGCTCAGGTTCAGCCAGATCAACACCACGTTCGCAATGTAGATCGACGAGTAGGTACCCGCCAGAACACCGATAAACAGGGCGATCGAGAAGCCGAACAGGTTGTCGCCACCGAAGAACAGCAGCGCTGCGATCGCCAGCAAGGTGGAGATCGACGTCGCCATGGTGCGCAGCAGGGTCTGGGTGGTCGAGATGTTGATGTTCTCGATCAGCGAAGCCTTGCGCAGCACACGGAAGTTCTCACGAACCCGGTCGAACACGACGATGGTGTCGTTCAGCGAGTAACCGATGATCGCCAGTACTGCCGCCAGCACCGTCAGGTCGAAGGTGATCTGGAAGAACGACAGGATACCAACGGTCACGATCACGTCGTGAATCAGCGAAACGATGGCACCGACCGCGAATTTCCACTGAAAGCGGAACGCCAGGTAGATCAGGATGCCGCCGAGCGCCAGGAGCATGCCGAGGCCGCCCTGGTCGCGCAGCTCTTCACCGACCTGCGGGCCAACGAACTCGACGCGCTTGACCGTCGCCGGGTTGTCGCCGCCGACTTTCTGCAAAGCCTCGGCTACCTGATGACCCAACTGCGGATCTTCGCCCGGCATGCGCACCAGCAGGTCGGTGGTTGCACCGAAGCTCTGCACGATGGCTTCGTGGTAACCCGAAGTCACCAGCTCTTCACGCACCTTGGTGACATCGGCCGGACGCTCGTAGGTCAGCTCGATGAGCGTACCGCCGGTGAAGTCCAGACCCCAGTTCATGCCCTTGTGGACGACGCTGAAAATAGCCAGCAACGTGAGAAACACTGTGACGCCGAACGCGAAGTTGCGAACGCCCATGAAGTTGATTGTACGTAACATGGCAGCCCCTTAAATCCACAACTTCTTGAAGTCACGTCCGCCAAAGATCAGGTTGACCATTGCGCGGGTCACCATGATGGCCGTGAACATCGAGGTAAAGATCCCGAGGGACATGGTCACTGCGAACCCCTTCACCGGGCCGGTGCCCATGGCGAAGAGGATGCCGCCGACCAGCAGAGTAGTCAGGTTGGCGTCGAGAATCGCGGTGAATGCCCGGCCGAAGCCTTCGTTGATTGCACGCTGCACGGTCATGCCGGCAGCGATCTCTTCACGAATCCGCGAGAAGATCAGCACGTTGGCGTCGACCGCCATACCCATGGTCAACACGATACCGGCGATACCTGGCAGGGTCAGCGTTGCACCCAGCAGCGACATCAGCGCCAGCAGCAGCACCATGTTCACCGCCAGTGCGACCGTGGCGATCACACCGAAGAAACGGTAGATGGCGATGATGAACAGCGAGACGAACAACATCCCCCACAGCGATGCATCGATACCCTTGGTGATGTTGTCAGCACCCAGGCTTGGACCGATTGTGCGCTCTTCAGCGAAGTACATCGGAGCGGCCAGACCACCGGCACGCAACAGCAGCGCCAGCTCGGACGATTCGCCCTGGCCGTTCAGGCCGGTGATACGGAATTGCGCACCCAGCGGCGACTGAATGGTCGCCAGGCTGATGATCTTCTTCTCTTCCTTGAACGTCTGTACCGCGACGTCTTTCTCGACGCCGTCAACCATCTGCTTGACGTAGGTGGTCACCGGACGCTGTTCAATGAAGATCACCGCCATGCTGCGACCAACATTGGAACGGGTCGCACGGCTCATCAGCTCGCCACCGTGACCATCCAGACGGATGTTCACTTCAGGAGTGCCGTGCTCGCCGAAACCGGCCTTGGCATCAGTCACCTGGTCACCGGTGATAATCAAGCCACGCTCGATCTGCGCCGGTGGACGCTTGCCTTCACGGAACTCGAAAGTTTCGGAAGTGGCTTTCGAAGCACCCGGCTCTGCAGCCAGACGGAACTCAAGGTTGGCCGTCTTGCCGAGAATACGCTTGGCTTCGGCAGTGTCCTGCACGCCCGGCAGCTCAACCACGATGCGGTTGGCGCCTTGACGCTGAACGATCGGTTCGGCAACACCCAGCTCGTTGACGCGGTTACGTACCGTGGTCAAGTTCTGCTTGATGGAGTATTCACGGATTTCCGCCAGCTTGGCCGGGGTCATCGCCAGACGCAGCACCGGTAGACCGTTGAGGTCGGCCGGAACAATGTCGAAATCGTTGAAGTTCTTGCGGATCAGTGCACGGGCCTGTTCGCGGGAGTCTTCATCGCTGAAGCCCAGCTGAATGGCACCGCCCAGTTGCGGCAGGCTGCGATAACGCAGTTTTTCTTTACGCAGCAGGCTCTTGACGTCGCCTTCGTAGACTTTCAGGCGTGCATCGAGGGCTTTGTCCATGTCCACTTCGAGCAGGAAGTGCACACCACCGGACAAGTCCAGACCCAGCTTCATCGGGTGCGCGCCCAGATTGCGCAGCCATTGCGGGGTGGTCTGCGCCAGGTTCAGCGCGACAACGTAGTCATCACCCAATGCCTTGCGCACAACGTCTTTGGCCGGCAGCTGGTCTTCAGCCTTGGTCAGACGGATCAGGCCGCCCTTGCCGTTGGCCGCCAGGCTCGAAGCCTTGACGTTGATTCCGGACTCACGCAGCGCCGTGCTGACGCGATCCAGATCAGCCTGATTGACCTGCAGAGCCGTGCTGGCGCCGCTGATCTGAATGGCCGGGTCATCGGGGTATAGATTCGGAGCGGAATAAATCAGACCGATCGCCAGCACCGCCAGGATCAGAATGTATTTCCACAGAGGATATTTGTTCAGCATCACGCCGCCCGTTATGACGCGGGGCGCCTTGCGCGCCCCGTCGATTGAGTAGAAGTTGTTGCCCTTAGATCGCTTTCAGCGTGCCTTTTGGCAGCGTGGCGGCGATGGCGCCCTTCTGGAACTTCATTTCCACGGTGTCGGAAACTTCCAGAACCACGAAGTCATCGGCCACTTTGGTGATCTTGCCGGCGATGCCGCCGGTGGTGACCACTTCGTCGCCCTTGGCAAGGCTGCTCAGCAGGTTCTTCTGCTCTTTGGCGCGCTTGGCCTGTGGACGCCAGATCATCAGGTAGAAGATGACCAGGAAGCCGACCAGGAAAATCCACTCGAAGCCGCCGCCCATTGGGCCTGCAGCAGCCGGTGCAGCTGCGTCAGCCATGGCGTTAGAGATAAAAAAGCTCATTTAGCACTCCAGTTGCAAATGTTGAATCTTGGGGTCAGAAAACTCAGTCCAAAGGCGGAACGGGGAGCCCGCGTTTGGCGTAGAAGGCATCGACAAAGGCGGCCAATGTACCCTGTTGAATAGCCTCGCGCAAACCAGCCATCAGCACCTGATAATGGCGCAAGTTGTGGATGGTATTGAGCATGCTTCCCAGCATTTCGCCGCACTTGTCCAGGTGATGCAGATAAGCGCGGGAGAAGTTCTGGCAGGTATAGCAATCGCAGGTCGGATCCAGCGGCGAGTCATCATGGCGATGGAACGCGTTACGGATCTTCAGCACGCCTGTATCAATGAACAGATGCCCATTGCGGGCATTACGGGTTGGCATCACGCAATCGAACATGTCCACACCGCGGCGCACACCCTCAACCAGATCTTCCGGTTTGCCAACGCCCATAAGGTAACGAGGTTTGTCAGCTGGCATCATGCCCGGCAGATAATCCAGCACCTTGATCATCTCGTGCTTGGGTTCGCCCACCGACAGACCGCCAATGGCCAGACCGTCGAAGCCGATCTTGTCGAGGCCTTCGAGCGAGCGCATGCGCAGATCCTGATGCATGCCGCCCTGAACGATGCCGAACAGCGCCGCGGTGTTGTCACCGTGGGCATTTTTCGAACGCTGGGCCCAGCGCAGCGACAGCTCCATGGATACGCGGGCGACGTCTTCGTCGGCCGGGTACGGCGTGCATTCGTCGAAGATCATCACGATGTCCGAGCCGAGATCGCGCTGCACCTGCATCGACTCTTCCGGGCCCATGAACACTTTCGAGCCGTCGACCGGAGAGGCGAAAGTCACGCCCTCTTCCTTGATCTTGCGCATCGCGCCCAGGCTGAACACCTGGAAGCCGCCGGAGTCGGTGAGGATCGGGCCTTTCCACTGCATGAAATCGTGCAGGTCGCCGTGCGCCTTGATCACCTCGGTGCCCGGGCGCAGCCACAGGTGGAAGGTGTTGCCCAGAATGATTTCTGCGCCAGTGGCAACGATGTCACGCGGCAACATGCCCTTGACCGTGCCGTAGGTGCCCACCGGCATGAAAGCCGGGGTCTCGACGGTGCCTCGCGGGAAGGTCAGACGACCACGACGGGCCTTGCCATCGGTGGCAAGCAGTTCAAAGGACATGCGACATTCGCGACTCATTCTGTTTCCTCTGGGCCTGTGTGTTCAGGGGCAGTCGGGGCGGGATTACGGGTGATGAACATCGCATCACCGTAGCTGAAAAAGCGGTATCCGTTGTCGACGGCGGCTTTATAGGCGGCCATGGTTTCGGGATAACCGGCGAACGCCGAAACCAGCATCAACAGCGTGGATTCGGGCAAATGGAAGTTGGTGACCAAGGCATCGACCACATGGAACGGCCGGCCCGGGTAGATAAAGATATCGGTGTCGCCACTGAACGGCTTGAGCACGCCATCGCGCGCGGCACTTTCCAGCGAACGCACGCTGGTGGTGCCCACGGCAATCCCCCGCCCGCCACGCTCACGGCAAGCGGCAACGGCGTCGACCACGTCCTGGCCAACTTCCAGCCACTCGCTGTGCATGTGGTGGTCTTCGATCTTATCGACACGCACCGGCTGGAACGTGCCGGCACCGACGTGCAGGGTCACGAACGCGGTCTCGATGCCCTTGGCGGCAATCGCTTCCATCAGCGGCTGATCGAAATGCAGCCCCGCCGTCGGCGCAGCCACCGCGCCCAAGCGCTCGGCGTAAACGGTCTGATAGCGCTCGCGATCCGAACCTTCATCCGGGCGATCTATATAAGGAGGCAACGGCATGTGCCCGACGCGATCGAGCAGCGGCAACACTTCTTGATCGAAGCCCAACTCGAACAGCGCATCGTGACGTGCGAGCATCTCGGCTTCACCACCGCCGTCGATCAGGATCTTCGAACCCGGCTTCGGCGACTTGCTGGAGCGCACATGGGCCAGCACGCGGTGCGTATCGAGCACCCGTTCGATGAGGATTTCCAGCTTGCCGCCCGAGGCTTTCTGCCCGAACAGCCGCGCCGGAATCACCCGGGTATTGTTGAACACCATCAAATCGCCCGGGCGCAAATGCTCAAGCAAATCAGTGAATTGACGGTGTGCAAGGGCGCCGCTCGGCCCATCAAGGGTCAGCAGGCGACTACCGCGACGCTCGGCCAAAGGGTGGCGGGCGATCAGCGAATCAGGAAGCTCGAAGGTAAAGTCAGCAACGCGCATGATGGGGTTCGTCTAGCAGGGCCGGAAAGTCTAGCGGAAATATCGAAAATTGACCATGAAACGTGATTGACCAACGGTAGTCACCTCTCTATACTTCGCCGCCATTGAGCCCTGATGGCGGAATTGGTAGACGCGGCGGATTCAAAATCCGTTTTCGAAAGGAGTGGGAGTTCGAGTCTCCCTCGGGGCACCATATAGCAGTATCTGAAAGTCTCTACCAGACTTTCAGACCCAGAGAAACCGGCCACTTGGCCGGTTTTTTTGTGTCTGTCTGTCTACCCCTGTCTCCCCTTATCCGTTGTATCCCTGCTTGTATCCTGAGAAAAATACCGAACTTTGGGATACAAGGATGAAGCGCGCAGACATCAAGCGCCGCCCTCTCGCTGACACGACACTTGCGGGATTGGAGCCGGAATCAAAGGAATACCGGGAGCTGGACGGAAACGGCCTCTATTTCAGGGTTAAACCTGATGGTGGTAAATCCTGGCAGCTCCGCTACAAACGTCCGGCGGGCAATTGGGCTTGGATGGGGCTCGGGGGTTACCCGGAAGTAAGTGGCGCGTTGGCCAGGGACAAAGCTGCCGATCTACGCAAAGTAGTGAGTAGCGGTGCCGATCCCCTTGAACAGAAGCGATCCGCGAAAGCTGCTATCGATGCGGCCAAGACCCGAACCTTTCGAGCTGCCGCTGATGCCTGGCTGAAGGCAAAAGAGGAAAAGGGTCTCGCACCTTCCACTCTCAACAAGATCCGCACCTACCTCGACAAAGACATACTCCCGGCACTGGGAGATAAGCCTCTAGACGAAATCACCCGTACCGACTGCGCGGAACTCCAAGCATCCATCGAAGCCCGGGACGCACACAACGTGGCGGAAAAGTGTCGCACTTGGATCAATCAGATATTCGGGCGAGCCATCGGTTTGGGCCTCACGGAAAACGATCCGGGAAGTCGCCTACGAGATATTGCAGCCCAAGCCCCGAAGACTCAGCAGCATCCTCATTTGCTTGAGCCTGAGTTGGCAGAATTCCTTCAAGCACTCAAAAACACTCCCAGCAGGCTGACGGCCCGGACTGCAGCATGGCTCTGTATCTGGACCGCATCTAGACCGGGCATGGTTCGGTTAGCTGAATGGAAAGAGTTCGACCTTGATAAAGCGCTATGGACGACACCTGCCGCCAAGATGAAGATGCGCAGGGACTTTGTGTGCCCACTCCCTAAGCAAGCGCTTTCAGCTCTCAAAGAACTTCACTGCCTTACAGGTCGCAGTCGCTGGCTCTTCCCCGGAGTGGGCGCGAAGAATCCGACGATTAGTGAAAACACGATCAATAAAGTCTTCGCGACAGTTGGTTACAAAGGCCGCTTGGTTGGTCATGGGACTCGTCACACAGCCAGCACGTTGCTCAGGGAACACGGCTGGCCAAAAGAGCATGTTGAAGCGCAACTTGCTCACAAAGAAGAGGGAATATCCGGGGTATATAACAAGGCTCAATACCTAGAGCACAGGGTGAAGATGATGCAGTGGTATGCAGATCACCTTGACGCGTTGGCGTGCGCAAAGGTGATCAAGGGGCAATTTGGAAAAGCGGTATGAATGCACCTATCCATACCACCTCCAAAATCCATGTTACGAGTGTTACTCGTGTAACAGTGCCGGCCAAACATCCGGATTCATTGGCTTTCAACCCCGTTACACTCCAGCACGCCATTCCGTACACTCGATGTAACGCACGCCGATTGTGTAACGCTACATCAGGCCCCTTGCCTGCTGCGGGCCGACACTCCCTTACACTTGCCCATGGCGCAAAGCTCGCTGGCTACGCTTCCAACCCGCAGGGCGCGGGACAGCGCGTTGCACGCCGAGAGCCATTCGCATGATTGATACCCACCCGATCTTGCACTCGGCGCTAACCGCTTGCCTGATCCAATATCTCTCAGAGCAGCCACTCTACGAGTTCTGCAATGAACAGATCACTGACGTGTGCGAGCTGATCAATCAGTGCTGCATTCGCATCCAGACCGGCGACATTAGCAGCGACATGAGCAGCATGTGCATCCAGACAACGATGCATGAGGAGGCTATTTTTCAGTACGCCTCAACCGACAAAAAAAACCGTCTCGCTCATTGGGTTCGCCAATACAGCAAGTGTCATTCAGCATCGGAACGCGAGGCATATGCAGCCTACGTCATGGCATGCGCAGTAAAAGCCCTGAGCGCCTTAGCTGATTGGATGCGCTCCACCGAACAAGAGGCTTGGTCGCATGTTGCCGAACCTCCGACGGATTGGCCGTGGGACCTTTATTGTCAGGTTGTGGAAAGACAGGTCGATCCTAACGAACGTATTGAGGCACTGGACCAGTACGTGCTGTTTTTGGAGCCCATAACATCCCTACCCTGCTTGATCAGTGACGAGCTGACCCCAATCGCTTACAGGGCAATCGAGAACGCTATTCGCACTAAGGGCCATCCCTTTCAAGGTCTTTTCGTTTTGGCTCCCTTGATTACCCTGTC
>NZ_NQYG01000037.1:0-55085 GCF_002878485.1 Pseudomonas sp. AD21 | reverse complement strand
ATGAAAATGTTGGATGTGCCGGCCTCTTCGCGAGCAAGCCCGCTCCCACGAGTTTGCGGGTTGACTGCAAATCTCGTTAACCGCACTGGACCGTGTAGGAGTGAGCCTGCTCGCGATGGCGTTGCGTCAGACGAAGCCAATGCCTGAAGTGCCGGCCCTTTCGCCTGCGCTCTCATTCTTGCTCGTTCCCGTGTCGGGCTCTGTGACCAGAAAGGGTGGCAGCGGGCAGTCGAGCAGATCCGCCACCGCACGAAACAACTCAGCTTCCGCCACGGTGATCACCCCGTCATGCATCACGCAGCGAGTCATGGCATCGAGCAGGGCAGGTCGCTCTTCGGGCATCAGGTGGCGCAGGCGTTTGATGGCGGCTTCGAGCCCCGCGAGCTCTTCCAGTTCGGCAGGCAGCTCTTGCGGCTGTGGGAACGGTAAGCCATCCCAGGCAAAGTTCAGTGCTTGCATTGCTACGGGCTGACTGTGCTGACCCGCGCGGGCCAGAGCGTTCAAAAGAACCAGCAGTTGTTCGGCGCACTGGAACAGGCCGAACTTGAATTGAACGGGTGGTGCACCTTCCACATTGCGCTCGACGATGCGCAGCAGCGTCCACTCCAGCAGCTCGGTTTCGTTGTCCGCCTCGATCAACAGGTTCAGGTTGCGCTTGACCTTGGCAAAGGTTTTTTTGTCGAGCTGGCGCAAACTTGGAATCGCCAGATCAAGCAATGGCAGGCGTAGGCCGGGATTGAGCTGCGACAGCGGTTCACTCAACAGTTTCAAGGACTCGTACACCGAACTGTCGGTGTTCGACTGCAGTGCATCCAGTTGGATACCCAACAGCGAAGCCGAGCGTGACAGCAGCAGGCCATACACGATGGCCTCGGCGCCTTCGACATTGCGGGCGGCGGCTTTAAGTGGCAGCGGAATGTCTGCCAGCACCCGCCGCGCTTCGATCAAGTGTTCGGTCTGCGGAGCGCCGATGGCCGCAACGGATGCCTGAACTGCATTCAGGTCATATAACACTGCCATGGCTGCGGCCGGCACGCCGCTGAAGGCGTCGGGTACGGGCAGCACAGCGGGGGCCTGCGGCTCGACTTTCGGTGCCGCGATTTTGATGAAGGTGCCATCCCATTGTGCATCGACCCGGCGAATGCGCTCACTCAAGTCCGGGTGGGAAGCCATCAGGTCGAAACTTGAGGTGCCCGAACCGAAATACAGATGACTGTATTCTTCGGCGTGGGCGGCGTTGAGGGTGGCGCCCAACTCATAGCCGCCGATTTTCTTCAGGGCTCCGGCAATGCTCTGTGGGTTGCGGGTGTATTGCACCGCTGTGGCATCAGCCAGAAACTCCCGTTGCCGGCCGATCGCGGCCTTGATCAAGTTGCCGAAATACGTCCCTGCAAAACCTGCAATGCACAGAACAAAACCGATCAGTACCGTCACACCGACAAGCTGGTTGCGACTTGCCGGGGTTTTACGGACACCTTCGGTGCCGCGCAAGATCACGCTGCCCGTCAGCCCGAGTACCAGAATCCCGTGGACGATGGCCACCAGTCGGGTATTCAGGCGCATGTCACCGTTATAGATGTGGCTGAACTCATGAGCTATCACCCCTTGCAACTCTTCACGGGTCAGCAGATTGATTGCACCCTGGGTTACGCCGATGACGGCGTCCTGGGGTGTAAGTCCGGCAGCGAAGGCGTTGATGCCCAAGTCCGGCAGCAAATACACCGAGGGGACGGCGGTGCCTGAGGCGATGGCCATTTCTTCCACCACGTTAAGCAGTCGCTGTTCTTCCAGCGTCTGCGCGCTGTGATTGATCAGGCGACCGTCGAGGCGTCGTGCGATCACTTTCCCGCCGTCGGACAGCTCTGCATATTTCGACAGACTGCCCAGCAGTACGATGCTGACGATCACTCCCGAAACGGTTGCGACCAACAGCCAGTCCAGTTCCAGATCCATCAGGACTTTGCCGTCGCCATCCTCGACTGGAATTGTCATCAGCACGCAAGAGACCGCGATCAGACTGACTACGGCAAAGATCATCAAAAAGATAAGCAGCACGGTGCGGCGCTTCGCTTGGCGCTGTTGTTCAAAAAAATTCATGTCGCCATCCGTTGGCAGGGAGTCAGAACGAAACCTTTGGTGCTTCCTGAATGGCCGCACTATCCGCAAACGTCAGCGGGGATGCGTCAGCGCCGTGGCCGAACAAAGGCGCGAACAACGCTGCCGGGAAACTCTGCTTGAGGGTGTTGTAGGCCATCACCGCATCGTTGTAGGCCTGGCGAGAGAAACTGACTTTGTTCTCGGTGCTGCTCAGTTCTTCACTCAGCTGCTGCATGTTTTGCGAGGCCTTGAGATCCGGATAGGCCTCGACAGTGACATTCAGTCTGCCCATTGCACTGCTCAAAGCGCTGTCAGCCTGACCGAGTTGGGCAATGTTCTGCGCATTGCCCGGCTGCGCCTGGGCCGCCTGAAGCCCCGCCACTGCACTGTTGCGTGCGGCAATCACGGCTTCCAGGGTTTCCCGCTCATGGGCCATGTAACCTTTGGCGGTGCTCACCAGATTGGGAATCAGGTCGTAGCGACGTTTGAGTTGTACTTCGAGTTGCGCGAAGGCATTTTTGATCTGGTTGCGTCGAGCGACGAGGGCATTGAAGAGCTTGATGGCATAGAGGGCGAGAAGCCCGACAACGACCAAAACGATAACGAGGGTGCTGTTCACGGTGATGTCCTTGTTCACACGGTGGAATGAGGCGCGGCATCTTAGCGCAAAAGCACACGGTTGAGCCCGGATCCTGTGGGAGCGAGCCTGCTTGCGAAGGCGGCCTGTCTGCCCACTACAATCCCCCGGCCAGCCCAGGCAAAAAACAAGGAATGATTCCGCGACTCCGCAGTCGGAGTTCAGGTATCACATCTCTGAAGGAGGTTCACCGATGAACAGCAAAACCCTAATCGCCAGCCTGGCCCTCGTTGCCGGCATTGCCGGGATCAGCCCACTTGTTCAAGCGGCGCAAACCTCAAGCGAACCTGCCGTCCAGTCCCCGACCAGCGACCGCGAATTGAAGGTCAACGACCGTGCTCCAGACATTTATCAGCGCAGCGAAAAAGCCTTGAAAAACTGGAAACAGAAAGGCTTGAAGGCACCGGTCGAACAGGCGCAGTGGGTGCAAATCAACGACAAGTACGTGATGGTCATGATCACCAACGGCACCATCGTCGAGATGCAACCTGTCGAGCGTTAATCCCCGAACTCAAAGGCCCTGCGCATGCAGCCGTGCAGGGCTCTCACCCCCCAACCGATACTGATTATTCCCACTGCGCTTGGCCTCATACATCGCCAGATCGGCAATGTGCAGTAGCCGATCCATGGTCGGTGCATGATCGGGAAACACCGCCACCCCAAGGCTGGTGCCGATGTGGCGCAGATCGTTGCCGATGCTGATGGGCGGGGACAGTTCGATGAAGATTTTCTGGCAAATGCTGCGGGCTTCGTCCTGCAGGTTGAGGCTCGGTGCCAGGCCTTGCAGGATCACCACGAACTCATCGCCGCCGATGCGCGCGACGGTGTCGGTGGCGCGCAGGATGCGTTTGAGGCGGGTGGCGGTGGTGATCAGCACACGATCGCCGGTGGCGTGGCCGTAGTGGTCGTTGATGTTTTTGAAGCCGTTGAGGTCGACGAACACCAGCGCCACTCGGGTATTGGTTTGTCGCGCCTGATCCAGTGCTTCGGACAAGCGTTCTTCCAGCACCAGGCGATTGGGTAAACCGGTCAGCGGGTCGTAGTGGGCGAGGTGTTGGAGATAACTGGCCGAGGCTTTTTCTTCGGTGATGTCGCGCACTACCCCCATCATTTTGATGACTGCGTCGTGGTCGTTGCGCACCACGTTGCCGGTCTCGCGCAGCCAGCGAATCGTGCCGTCGGGCCAGACCACGCGGTATTCCTCATCATGGTTTTCGCCGGTCTCCAGGCAACGCAGTTCACCTTCGCGCACACGTAGGCGGTCGTCTGGATGCACGCAGGAACAGAACAGCGCATAGGACGGCGTGATCTCGCCGATCTTGAACCCGAACATGCCGTAGATCGCGTCTGACCAGTACAGCCGATCGGTGTCGACTTCCCAATCCCAGGTGCCAATCCGCGCAAAGTACTGACTGCGTTTGAAACGCTCGGCGTCGTTGTCCTGATGGATGCTTCTGCCTTCAGTGGCGCGGGTCAGCAGTTCTCGGAATTCAGCCAACTGACGGCGCAAATCGCGTTCGCGCAAAACCAGTACGACAATCACGGCAAGCATGACAATGCCAATGGCAAGGCTGACCCAGAGTTGAATCATTGGGGCTTTGCCAGCATGACGAGAGGATCCGTGAAGTAATGGCGGTTGGCTATGTTAATGCTTCGTCACTCACTTCGGATACAGCGTTGATCTGCGTTTGCGGGTTGCCAATCATCGCCAATTCTGGGAAAACGGCCGCCAGCTGAACAATAGAGTGAATGTCATGAATGATGAACTGCAGGTAATCGATCTCCAGGTGGGCGAGGGCAAGGCCGCCGTCAAAGGCGCGCTGATCACCACCCATTACACCGGTTGGCTGGAAGACGGCAGCGAGTTCGATTCTTCCCACAGCCGTGGCAAACCCTTTCAGTGCGTGATTGGCACCGGCCGGGTGATCAAGGGCTGGGATCAGGGACTCATGGGCATGCAGGTGGGCGGCAAGCGCAAGCTGCTGGTGCCGGCGCATCTGGGTTATGGCGAGCGGACAATGGGCAAGATCCCGCCGAATTCGAATCTGCTGTTCGAGATCGAGTTGCTGGAGGTTTTGACGCGGGAGGATTGAGGATCACGCCTTCGCCTCTTGGCCGGTGAACGTGTCGCGCCAGGCCAGCCAGCGGCGCTCCAGCAGCGCAAGCAATCCGTCGCTGAGTTTGCCGAGCAGGGCGAGCACGATGATTGCCGCCAGCACGATGTCCGGCCGCGAAGTTTCACGTCCGTCGCTGAGCAGATAACCCAGGCCCTTGGTCGCAGCGATCAGCTCGGCGGCCACCAGAAACATCCATGCCAGGCTCATGCCGCTGCGCAACCCGGTGAACAGGCCGGGGAGGGCGGCGGGCAACAGAATCCGCCGAACCAATTGCCAGCGGCTGAAGCCATAGATGTGCCCGACCTCCACCAGTTTGCGATCGATGTTGCGAATTGCCGCGACCACGTTGACGTACACCGGAAAGAACGCACCGATGGCGATCAGCACGATTTTCGACGTTTCATCGATGCCCAGCCACAGCAGCAACAGCGGCACCCAGGCCAGACTCGGAATCGAGCGCAGGGCGGCGAACGTCGGTTCCAGATACGCCTCGGCCTCGCGGCTCAGGCCGACCCAGGCGGCAAACACCAGCGCCAGGCTGGCGCCAATCGCAAACCCGAGCAATACGCGAATCAGGCTGGCGCCGATGTGTTTCCACAAGGCCCCTTCGGCGAGGTCGGTGAGGGTCAGGGCGATCTCGCTGGGGGCGGGCATCTGGTAGGACGGCAGCCAGCCGATGCGCACGATGAACTCGAGTGCGACCACGATCAGCAGCGGCAGGGCCAGACCTTTCAAGCGCCGTCGCCACGTTGGGTTGAAGGGGATAGGGCGCGGCCTCGACAAGCTCCGAGGCGCGGGCAGTTCGTTACTGCGAGTGGTCATACGTGGGCTCCGCTCACCGCGAATCCGCGTCGGGCACGGCGTCGCGGGAAGTCTGTTCGATTACTGGCGGGCGACGGCTTGCTGCACGCCACTGTCGAGCAACTGATCGATGACTTGATCGACATTCACTCCACGCCGTACCAATTCCTCGGAGACCAGAATCGGCGCCGCCGCCTTGGATGCCTGCACGTCGTTGGCGGTCAGCTGCGGGTTGCTCAGGTCAGTGCGCGACAGCTGCAGTTTGGCCACGTCCAGCGGCAGGCCGGACTCTTTGGCGAGCAGGGCGGCGAACTCGTCGGGGTTTTTCAACGCCCATTCCCGCGCCTGCTCGTAGGCTTTGATCACGGTGTCGATGGTCTGCGGATGTTCCTTGGCGTACTGCTCGGTGACGCTGACCACGCCATAACTGTTGAACGCCGGGTTGCGGTACAGCAGGCGCGAACCGGCCTGCACCTGGCT
Organism: Pseudomonas sp. AD21; assembly: GCF_002878485.1. Lineage (NCBI taxonomy): Bacteria > Pseudomonadati > Pseudomonadota > Gammaproteobacteria > Pseudomonadales > Pseudomonadaceae > Pseudomonas > Pseudomonas sp. AD21. Next base: position 48,953 of record NZ_NQYG01000037.1, on the reverse strand, counting down.
GGCGGCCATGTGCGGGTCAAGGCCGGCCCATGCATCGACGTCACCCTTTTCCAGCGCGGTGCGGCCGTCCGGGTGTTGCAGGTGGACCAGTTCCACGTCGTCTTTTTTCAGCCCGGCCTGTTGCAGGCTGCGCAGGGTGAACAGATAAGGATCGGTGCCTTTGGTGGCGGCGATTTTCTTGCCCTTGAGGTCGGCGACACTCTGGTACGGCGAATCCTTGCGCACCACCAATGCGGTCCATTCGGCGCGGCTGTAGACATAGACCGATTTGATCGGGCTGCCGTTGGCGCGGCTCAGCACGGCGGCGAGGCTGGCGCTGGAGGCGAAATCGACGCCGCCGCTGTTCAAATATTCCAGCGAACGGTTACTGCCCTGGCTGAGCACCCAACTGACTGTGGTCTGCGGCAGGGCTTTTTCGAGGAAGCCGAAATGCTTGAGCACCAGGCTCACGGGTGAGTAGTAGGCGTAATCCAGATGAACCTCGGCGGGCGCGGTTTCTGCAGCGTGGGCCAGCGGTTGCAGGCTCAGTGCCATGGCGCTGGCGACCAGCAGCGTTTTGAGTCGGGAAAGCGGTAAGAACGATGTCATGGGGCGCTCCGGCAAAGGCACTGTTTTTATGTCAAAAAAGATATTTTTATCGAATGCTTCCTGCATGAATGGAATATTGCAGGCTCTGTGCCATGTGCGCCGAAGCCCGTGTTTACGGGAGTTGGAGCAGATTTCACGGTGTGAAACTGTTGCCGGAACAACAGTGTGCCAAGGCACTGTTGCGCAGCGAACAGTGAGTATTCAGGGTGCTGAGCTTATGCATTAATCGAATTTAAAAGTGCTCAATCAAGAGCGTTATGGTCTATGCAAAATCCCATTGCAGGACCCGCCATGAAGCGCTTCCGATTCCTCCGCACCACATTGATTGCTGGACTGTTCGCCGCACCATTTTCCTACGCCGCTGAGCCCTTGGTTCTGCACGTCGGTGATCAGAACTACTACAACATCCGCGCCTCGATAGAAGCCTCCGGTGTATTGAAAGACGCGCCTTACCGCGTCGACTGGAAGCATTTCCAGGCTGCGGCACCATTGGCCGAGGCGTTGCAGACCGGGTCGCTGGATCTGGGCTTTCTCGGGGATTCCGGTTTCCTGTTTCTCGCCGCCAAACAGGCACCGGTGAAATTGATCGGTGTGTCGCGGCAGAACCCGGACACCATCGCGCTGCTGGTGCCGAAAGATTCACCGGTGAAAACCATCGCCGATCTGAAGGACAAGAAGGTCGCTTACTGGCCCGGGGCCTGGAGCCAACAATTGACCTTGCGGGCGCTGGAGCAGGGCGGTCTGCCGGAAAATTACGTCGACTTCGTCAAGTTGATGCCGATCGATGCGGCGGCTGCGTTGCCACAGGGCAGCATCGACGCGTTCCCGGTGTGGGAACCGTACATCTCCCAACAAATCGTATTTTCTGGCGCGCGGTCGATCCTCACCGCGAAAAACCTGATGCCGGGCCTCAGCGCCATTGCGGCGTCGGCGCCGTCAATCGACAGCAAACGCGAAGCAATCGCCGATTTTCTCCGGCGTTTGAAGCAGGCTCGGGTCTGGGTCGACAGCCATACCGACGAGTACGCTGACGTGTGGGCGAAGAAGGCCAACCTCGATCAGCAGGTGTCGCGGCACTGGTTGCGTCAGGCGCACATGACGATCGGCCCGGTGGATCAACAGGCCGCAGCCGACCTGCAAAGCACTGCGGATTTCCTGTTCAAGGTCAAGGCATTGCCGTCGCCGCTGGCCACTGCCGGGATCATCGATACCTCGTTTCAACAGGCACTGGCTGACTGAGCGAGCGCCGGAACCAAACCCTGTGTACCCTATCCAAACCTGGCTCGCGAAGTCGGGCGCAGGGATGGATCAGGGCGAGGGAGTTTTGCCAGACGACAACAGGACCGCAATGGTCAGGTGCAAGGCAAAACATGAAATACGCGTTCAACCTTCTCTGTGCAGCGGCCATCGCGCTTGGGCTGGCCGGCTGCATTGCGGCGCCCATCGAGATGACTGCGCAAACCGCAACCCGCCTCAAGGCCCAGGCCCCGGTGCGGTTTCTGCTGACGTTTGATGACGGCCCGAGCGCTTCGAGCTTCTGGAACCCGTCGGCGACGGTGCTCGACAGCCTCAAGACCAACCCGGTGCAACCGGACATCAAGGCGGTGTTCTTCGTCCAGACCCGTGCGCCCCGGGCCGGCAACAGTGAGATCGGGCGCGGCATCATGCGTCGCGAGCACGCCGAAGGACACATCCTGGGGTTCCACACCGCCACCCATTGGCACACCAATCATCGCTTGCTCGACCCACAGGAATTGGAGCAGTCATTGACCAACGGCACGGCGGATATCGCCGCGATCACCGGGGCTGCACCGGTCCTGCTGCGGCCGCCGTTCTGGAATTACGACAAACGCACGTTCGCCGCCTATCAGCAGCACGGTCTGCACGTGTTATTGACCGATCTGAGCGCCAACGACGGCAAGATCTGGGGCTTCAACGCCAGCCCCAGGCGGCGGGCGAACATGCTGCGGCAGCTATCGGAAGTCCGCGAACGGATTGCCCTCGGCGAATTTCCCACCGTGGACGGGGTGATTCCGGTGGTGGTGACCTTTCATGACCTCAACCGCTATACCGCGCGACATACCCGCGAATACCTGCAAATCCTCCTCGACAGTGCCGCAGCCACTGGCGTGAGGCTGGCGGACAAACCGTTTTACGATGATCACGCGGCGCTGGAGAAGGCAGCGCTGGCACGCACGGTTCAGCAAAGTTCGGAGCCGGTGCAGCTACCGGGAATGTGGAACTGGGTCTGGGACCATGACGCGCACTGAGACTGCGTCAGAAGTGTGATCGGGTTGGCAGTTGCCGGGACAGCAGGTCAGCGCAGGCTCATCTATGCTCAACGGGTCGACCGACTCATCGCCTGCGAGGCGTGCGCCCATGCTAGCCATTGCCGACATTTGCCGGATAGTCGAATCCGGCTTTCCGCCACTTGAGTGCGAATGCACCCAAGTGGAGCAGGGACTGTTGCGGATCAAGGTTTACGAACCAGACTCCGGACGGGTCGAGTTGTTGCTCAATGGTGTGTCGCCGGAACACCTGGTGACGATCCGCGATATTTCCAACTTCATCGGCGAATTGCGCACGGAAATGAGCGCCGGACGCCGAGCGTTCGCCGGTTGAAACCTCACAAACGCCGCTGAAATGCCTGCACGATGCGCAGCGTTGCGTCGCTGGTGGGCAGATTCTGCACGGCATCCAGCGGATGCCAGATGCATTCGGTGATCTCGTTTTGCGGGCGCAATTGCTCAAGGTCCGGCACCGAGGCCTCGTAGACATGATGCTGGGTGCTGCCGCTCTGCAACTCCATCAAGTACAACATCTGCTCGGCAGCCAGTGCGGTTTCTTCCTGCAGCTCGCGCGTTGCCGCCCCGACTTTGGTTTCTCCGGGCTCGACCTTGCCGCCGGGCAATGTCCAGCGGCATCTGGGTTTTCGCACCAGGAGAACGTGTCGATCCTGCTCGCAAATGACGGTGGCGCGTACTTTCATCTGTTACCTTTTTGCGGCATGTCACAAAAATGAAATAAAACTGCAATATTCGAGCCGGCCCACGGATTAAAGGTTCCGTCGGGGTTTTGAGCGTCGGATCGAACAGAAAGTGCCAGCACCTTGGCGCATCGCTCTCGCGACACCCGGTCGGCACACCGCTGGCAGCAGGGTGTAAGGTAAAAAGGTAAGGCTGAATCCATCGCTGGCAGAAAAGGAGGTGCCCATGAGCATTCCTGTACTGAACAAGATGCACATGAACGGCTACGACGTACTCAGCGTAAACAATGGCCCATGGCGGGTTTGTACCCAGGGCGACCGGCTTGCGTCGTTTGGTAGCAGAGAAGAGGCGCTGGCTTACGCCGCCGCGTTGCCGGGTTACAAACAACGCTCGGCGCGGGCGCGAAGTCACACCGCAAGTTGAAGTCAATGTAACGAAAGAGCCCCGGTGATTGCCGGGGCTTTTGTTGAGGGGCGGGTGTTGTCAGTGAACTTTGGTTCGGCTGATGGAGCGCGTCTTCACTTCTTTGGCATATAGCTGCAGCCGCTCTTCATCGCTTTGCAGCACCTCGCAGGACCTGAGCACGGCTTGGGCATCCGCTTCATTGCCGCTCTTGCGCAGTTGTTCGGCAATGCGTTTGAGGTCGACCGCTGACCATCTCAGATCCGATGCAACAGCCTGCAGGTCGCGCTGAAGTTCGTGTTCGTATTCATTGAGCCGCATGATCACCTCCGGAACATTCTCGGTAGAAAAGAGTAGCCGCATTTTGGGTCGATGATGCACAGCTCGTCTGCCACTGGGCTGAATGGATGTAAATATTTGTCCAAATGCCCCGTTGACGCGGTGCCACGATGGATGTGCACCCAGTTACACGGTACATTCGCTTTTTTTCAGATCAGGGAAACACCATGCGGATATGGATCGGGAGTTTGGCGTTGGCATTGCTGGCAGGTTGCTCATTGCCGGCGTCGCTGGTACCGGGTGAACCGAATCTCAGCAAGACCAGCACCAAGGCGCCTAAAGACTATGCCGCGTGCTTGTTGCCGTTGTGGCAGCAGGACATTCCGAAGACCACGCAGACTTCGATTTCCAACGGCTATCGCATCACTGCACCGAGCATCGTCACTGCTGACGAGATTCTCGACGTCATCAAATACAAGGACGGCAGCCGTGTCTCCCTGTATCAGGGACCGCCGTGGGCCAAGTCCGGGTCGTTGCGCAAATCGGTGCGTGACTGCCTGTAACGCACGGCTTCAGTGACCAAAGCCAGCTACAAAAAGGCAGAAACCGGAGCAACGGTTTCTGCTTTTTTTTGCGTTTTGCGGGGGTTGCTCAGTCTGTAGCCCCCGTCATCTGGATGCTGCCATGCGGCGGTGCTGATGGTGGCGGACAAGGGCGCGGATGCCGCCCAGCGTCAGACGCCTCTTTTATGGCCCGGACGGCAAACTGCTAGCCAAGCCCCTCGTTAAAGGGCCGAGTGCGCCGCCTCCGCTAAAGCGCCAGTACAGGGATTGACTGAACGCCGCTCATCGAGCGGCGTTTCGTTATGTTTTGCATGTGCGGGGGCACCGATCACAGCGTGTCTACCAACCAATCCCGAAACGCCTTCAGCGACGGCAACGCCTCATTACGCGGCGGATACACCAGGTAATAGCTGCGCCGACTGGTGATCGGTTTCCCCAGTTGCAGCAGCTCGCCGTTTAGCAATTCATCCTCCACCAGAATCCGCGGTACCAGCCCCACGCCGATATTGGCCCGAACCGCCTGAATCAAGTGCGAGGTCATTTCAAAGCTCGGCCCGATGCGCATGCTGCGGTGCGGCAGGCCGTGATGAGTGAACCATTCAGCCCAGGCCTGGGCATTGCTGCTGACATTGAGCAGCAGTTGTCCGGCAATCTGCTGTTCAGCGTCCAGACGTTCGGCTGCCGACAACTGCGCACTGGCGATCACCACCAGTTCTTCGGTGTGCAGCGGCAGGGCGCTCAGCCCCGGCCATTCACCACCACCCACACAGATCGCCGCGTCGATCTCGCTGGTGTCGAAGTCGATCGCTTCGATCCGCGAATGCAAGTGCACGGTCATTCCCGGGTGTGCGGTGTAGAAATCCTTGAGCCGTGGCAGTAGCCATTTCGAGCCAAACGTTGGCAGCGTCGCCAGGCGCAGGCTGTGAATGCCCGAACCAAACGCCATGGCCTGCAAGGTCGCGCTGCGGATCTGCCCGAGGGCTTCGGCCAGTTCGCGCTGATACATGCGCCCGACATCGGTCAGCACCACTTGCCGGCCTTCGCGGCTGAACAGGCGCATGCCGAGCATCTTTTCCAGAATCTGCACCTGACGGCTGACCGCGCTTTGCGTCAGCGACAGTTCGTGGGCGGCACGGGTGTAGCTTTCATGGCGTGCGGCGGCCTCGAAGGCCAGCAACAACGACATGGAAGGGGTGAGGGTTCGCGGATTCATTCGTTTTAGTCATGGATTGTGGGTCGATTTTACGCTTGTCCCGACGGCGTCAAGCAATGAACATAAGCACCATGAGATGGCGGGAGCGTGACGCAATCATTCGTTGCGCACAACTGTTCACCGCCACACGGCCCGATTTTGACCGAGATTTCCTGACCGATGATTGCCCAGCTGTCGCCCGCCACCGCATTGACCGCCGATTACCAGCAGTTCCTCAACGCCCTGAAAGCCAGCGGTTTTCGCGGTGAAATCAGTGCCGATTACGCCAGCCGCGTGGTACTCGCCACGGATAACTCGATCTACCAGCGCCTGCCGCAAGCGGCGGTGTTTCCGATGGACGCCGAGGATGTGGCGCGGGTCGCTCGACTGATCGCCGAGCCGGCTTACCAGAAAGTGGTGATCACCCCGCGTGGCGGCGGCACCGGCACCAACGGCCAGTCGCTGACCGATGGCATCGTTGTCGACCTGTCGCGGCACATGAACCGTATTCTGGAAATCAACGTCGAGCAGCGCTGGGTGCGAGTGCAGGCCGGGGTGGTCAAGGATCAGCTCAACGCCGCGCTGAAGTCCGCCGGGCTGTTCTTCGCTCCGGAGCTGTCGACCTCCAACCGTGCCACCGTCGGCGGCATGATCAACACCGACGCCAGCGGTCAGGGCAGTTGCACCTACGGCAAGACCCGTGACCACGTGCTGGAACTCGACATGATCCTGCGCGGCGGCGAGCGCCTGCACGGTGCCGCACTGGCAGAAGATGATCTGGCAGCGCTGTGCGCCCGCGAAGACCGGGTCGGCGAAGTCTACCGTTGCGCGCGGCAGATCATCGATGAGCAGGGCGAACTGATCAAACAACGCTTTCCGGATCTCAACCGCTGCCTGACCGGCTACGACCTGGCGCACCTGCGCGAGGCCGACAATCGCTTCAACCTCAACAGCGTGCTGTGCGGCGCCGAAGGCTCGCTGGGGTTTGTGGTCGAGGCCAGGCTCAACGTACTGCCGATCCCCAAACACACCATGCTGGTGAACATCCGCTACGCCGGGTTCATGGACGCATTGCGTGATGCCCGGGCGCTGATGGCGCTCAAGCCGCTGTCGATTGAAACCGTCGACTCGAAAGTATTGTTGCTGGCGATGCAGGACATCGTCTGGCACGGCGTCGCCGAATACTTCCCGCAAAGCGCTGAACGGCCGACGCTGGGGATCAACCTGGTGGAGTTCTGCGGTGATGATCCTGACGATCTGCAGCGCCGGGTCCTAGCCTTCCTCGAACACTTGAGCAGCGACGCCACGGTTGAACGCCTGGGCCATACGCTGGCGGTCGGGCAGGCGGCGGTGAACAAGGTGTATGGCATGCGCAAACGGGCGGTGGGCCTGCTCGGCAATGTCGCCGGTGAAGCGCGGCCGCAGCCGTTTGTCGAAGACACGGCGGTGCCGCCGCAGCACCTGGCCGAGTACATCGCCGAGCTGCGCGAGCTGCTCGACAGCCACGGTTTGCAGTACGGCATGTTCGGCCATGTCGATGCCGGCGTGTTGCACGTACGGCCGATTCTCGACATGAAAGACCCGCAGCAAGCGGCGCTGGTGCGCCCGGTGTCCGATGGCGTGGCAGCGCTGACCCAGCGCTACGGCGGCCTGTTGTGGGGCGAGCACGGCAAAGGCTTGCGTTCGGAATACGCGCCGGCGTTTTTCGGCGAGCTGTACCCGGCGCTGCAAGCATTGAAAGCCGCGTTCGACCCGTTCAACCAGTTCAACCCGGGCAAGATCGCCACCCCGGCCAACAGCGGCGCGACGCTGTTGAAGATCGACGAGGTGACCCTGCGTGGCGAACTGGATCGGCAGATCGACGAGAAAGTCTGGCAAAGCTACGGCGCGGCCCTGCATTGCAACGGCAACGGCGCCTGCTACAACTTCGATCCTGATGACGCCATGTGCCCGTCGTGGAAGGCCACTCGCGAGCGTGCGCAATCGCCCAAGGGCCGCGCATCGCTGATCCGCGAATGGCTACGATTGCAGGGCGAGGCGGGCGTGGATGTGCTGTCCGATGCGATCCGTCGTCCGGGTTTTTTCAGCAACTTGTGGATGCGCTGGCGCAACAGTCGCAGCCAGGGCGCTGACTTTTCCCATGAGGTCTACGACGCCATGGCCGGTTGCCTGGCGTGCAAATCCTGCGCGGGCCAGTGCCCGGTCAAGGTCAATGTGCCGGAGTTCCGTTCGCGCTTTCTCGAGCTGTATCACACTCGTTATCTGCGCCCGGCGCGGGATTATCTGATCGCGTCGTTGGAGTACAGCATCCCGTACATGGCGCGGATTCCGGCGCTGTACAACGGTTTGATGGGCGCCTCGGTTGTCCGCAAGTTGCTGGAGCGCCTCGGCGGCATGGTCGATGTGCCGCTGCTCAGTCGCTTTGATTTCCACGCGGCGTTGCGGCGCTGGAATGTGCAGCCGGCGACGGTTGCCAAACTGTCGGCGCTGACCCCGGCGCAACGCGAGCGCAGTGTGGTGCTGGTGCAGGACGCGTTCACCCGTTACTTCGAGGCGCCGCTGCTGGCGGATCTGCTGGAGCTGATTTCGCGGCTGGGCTATCAGGTGCATCTGGCGCCGTTCAGTGCCAATGGCAAGCCGCTGCATGTGCAGGGCTTCCTATCGGCGTTCAACCGCGCGGCGTTGCGCAATGCGCAGCAACTGCGTGAGCTGGCGGATGTCGGCGTGCCGTTGGTGGGGCTGGACCCGGCGATGACCCTGGTCTATCGCCAGGAATACCTGAAAGTACCCGGCCTGCAGGAATGCCCGGAAGTCGCGCTGGTTCAGGAATGGCTGCTCAAGGTGATGCCAGAGCAGACCGGTACCGACGCGGCCCAGCCATTCCGCCTGCTGGCGCACTGCACCGAAAAAACCAACGCACCGGCCGCCACGCGGCAGTGGGAACAGGTGTTCGAACGGGTCGGGTTGAAACTGGCGACGCAGGCCACCGGTTGCTGTGGCATGTCCGGCACTTATGGCCACGAGGCGCGCAATCGCGAAACCTCGGCGGTGATCTACGAGCAATCCTGGGCCAGGCAGGTTGAGGCGCCGGCCGAACGTGGTGAGGCGCTGGCCACCGGTTATTCGTGCCGCAGTCAGGTCAAGCGCCAGTCGGATCGGGCGTTGCGCCATCCGTTGCAGGTGTTGCTTGAGGTGGTACGTCGCTGAGCGGTTCATCGTCCGGAGCGTTGTCCCAGATCAACCGTGGATCGAAACTCATCGCCGAGAGCATGGTGAACACCACGACCAGGCCGAAGAACAGAATGCCCGGTCGTGGTTCGATATCGCCCAGCGCCTGGAACTTCACCAGCGCCGCGACCAGCGCGACCACCAGCACGTCGAGCATCGACCAATAGCCGATCAGCTCGACGAAACGGAACAGCTTCGAGCGCTCACGGCGCGCCCAGCCACTGTTGCGCTGCACGGTGATCAGCAGCAGCGTCAGGGCGACGAACTTGATCCCCGGCACCGCAATACTGGCGATAAAGATGATCAGGGCGATGTCCCACGCACCACCTTCCCAGAACTCCAGCACGCCGCTCATGATCGTGCTGTCGGCGCCATTGCCGAGCATCACGGTGTTCATCACCGGCAGCAGATTGGCTGGCACGTAAAACGCCAGTGCAGCGAACATGTAGGCCCAGGTGCGGGTCAGGGAGTTGGTCTTGCGCCGATGCAACGGCGCCTCGCAGCGCGGGCATTCGTGCGGCTCGTCGGTCATGTCGCAGGCCAGTCCGCAGCTGTGGCACAGGCACAGGTTGAGTTCGCTGGCGGTCGGTGGTCGCTTCATAGAATGTCCCACAAATCACGAACGTCGCGGCCGGCGATGCGGATCATCATCAGGCTCAACACGGCCAGGGCGAACAGGCCGATGCCCGGCAGCACATCGAGCAGCCCGGCCAGTTTGAACACTGCCACCATCGCCCCCAGCAGACACACTTCAAGCATGCTCCACGGACGCAGGGTTTCCAGCCAGCGCATGCACAACCTGAACCCCGGCGCGCGCCGCGAGGACAGGGCGAAACTCAGGACCCAGATCAACAGCACCAGCTGAAACGCCGGGGCGATGATGATTGAAATCGCCGCGACCATCGCCATGAACGTGATCGGCCCCTGACTCAACGCCAGCACCGAGTCCCACAGCGTCGCGCTGTTCTTCAGGCCCTTCATGCTGATGCTCATCACCGGGTAGAAGTTGGCGAACAGCCACAGCATGGCTGCGGTGAAGCTCAGGGCCAGGCGCTGCTCGATGGTCAGGCCGTTATAGCGCTGCAGCACGCCACCGCAACGCACGCAGGAGGTTTTCTGGTGTTTGCCGAGCACGACTTTTTCGTACACGCAATCGCAGTGCTCGCAGATGATCAGGTGTTCGGTCTGGGTCATGGACAACGCTCGACAGCAGGCGCAAAGGGCGGAGGGCGCTTGATCACTATAGAAGCCTGACGTGATTGGGCAAATGACGGCGCAAGCTTCATTTTTGAGAACCAGTAGCGTTTGGCTTGGGCTTCGATCGATAATGTTATAGAGTAACGCGAATTTTTCCGGGTGGCGTGCAGTTGCACCCACTCCAGCTCATCCTTTCGATGGCGAAATGTCCATGACGATTGCGTTTGCTCGCACCCCCCCGGCGCCGACCGGTCGCCTGCTGTCCATTGATGCGTCAAGAGGTCTGGTGATCCTGTTCATGCTGCTGGACCATGTGCGTGAGACGTTTCTCCTGCACCGTCAGGTCGGCGACCCGATGGACATTGCCAACACCGAGCCGGCGTTGTTTTTCAGCCGGACGCTGGCGCATCTGTGCGCGCCGGTGTTCGTGTTTCTGACCGGGCTGTCCGCGTGGCTGTTTGGCGAGAAGTACGCGGGCAAGACCGACGTGAGTGCCTTTCTATTCAAGCGCGGGCTGTTTCTGGTGGTGCTGGAATTCACCTTGGTGAACTTCGCGTGGACGTTTCAGTTGCCGCCGAGCGCGATCTATCTGCAGGTAATCTGGGCGATTGGCCTGAGCATGATCGCGTTGTCGCTGCTGGTCTGGCTGCCGCGCTGGCTATTGCTGACGCTGAGCCTGGCGATCATTGCCGGGCATAACCTGCTCGATGGGCTACATTTTGCGCCGGAGTCGGCACTGCATGTGCCGTGGGCGATCCTGCATGACCGCGGCTGGATCGAGGCCGGTGACAGCTTGCGCTTACGCACCTCGTATCCGCTGTTACCGTGGATCGGTGTGATCGGCTTGGGTTATGCGCTGGGCCCGTGGTTCGCCCGCGTGGCCGATGCGGGGATTCGTCAGCAGTGTCTGTTGCTGGGGGGTGTCGGCGGTCTGCTGGGTTTTGTGGGGCTGCGGCTGCTCAACGGTTACGGCGATAAGCCTTGGGCGTTGCACGACACGACCGTGCAAACGCTGATGTCCTTTTTCAACATCACCAAGTACCCACCATCGCTGCTGTTCATCACCCTGACGTTGAGTGTGGGACTGCTGCTGTTGCGGGTGTTTGAGCGGGTGCAGGCACGTCGCTGGATTCGCTGGCTGTGCGTTTTCGGTTCGGCGCCGATGTTTTTCTATCTGCTGCACCTGTATGTGCTGAAGGTGCTGTATCTGATCATCGTGGGGCTGTTCGGCCTTAACCACGGTAGCTATTTCGGCTTCGATTCAGTAGCGGCGATATGGCTGGTATCGGTGCTGTTGGCGCTGGCGCTGTACCCGGCGGTGCGCTGGTTTTCCGCGCTGAAATCGCGGCGTCGCGACATCGCCTGGCTGAAATATCTGTAAGCCCTAGTGGCCACTGCGCTCGCGCGCGAAGTCGATAAAAGCCTTGAGCGGTGCCGGTACATGGCGCCGGCTCGGGTAGTACAGATGCAGCCCCGGATAGTAAGGGCACCAGTCGGCCAAAACCTGAATCAGACGCCCCGACGCCAAGTGTTCGCTGACCATGTCATCGAACACATACGCCAATCCCAGGCCTTGCAGCGCGGGGCCGACCATCAGGCTGACGTCGCCCAGGGTCAGTGGTCCGCTGACCTCGATTTCCCGGGCAATGCCGTCACGTTCGAACTCCCAGCGATACAGCGTGCCACTGGGGTAGCGGTGGCGAAGGCACGGCAAGTCGTGCAGATCCTCGGGTTTTTGCGGCGCAGGATGGCGTTCAAGGAATGCCGGCGAAGCGACCACCACCGAACGCATTGCCCGGCCAATCGGCAGCGAGACCATGTCGGCCTCCAGTCGATCGCCAAAGCGCACACCCGCATCAAATCCGCCGGCGACGATATCCAGCAATGCCTCGCTTTCGACCACTTCCATTCGAATGTCCGGATACGCCTGCAAGAACTCGCTGGCAATCGGCAGTAATACCAGTTCGCACGCCTGGCGTCCGCAGGTGATGCGCAGGTTGCCCGTGGGTTTGTCGCGAAAATGATTGAGGTCTTCCAGTGCGTCGTCGATGTCGCGGAACGCCGGTTTCAACCGCGTGTACAGGCGCTCGCCGGCCTCGGTCAACGCCACGCTGCGGGTGGTGCGATTGAACAGGCGCACCCCGAGGCGATTCTCCAGTGCCTTTACCGAATGGCTCAGGGCTGAGGGTGTGAGGCCAAGTTCGACGGCGGCTTTGCTGAAATTCAAGTGTTGTGCCGTACAGAGGAATACGGAGAGGTCTGCTGCTGAGGGTGATTTCATCTGTGAATACCTTTCACAAAGTCATGAAAAATTGTTGGGATTATCACATCAGTAGCACGGCCTTAAAGTCGCAGCCTGGCAATTTTTTATAAAGGATGAGTTCATGACAACTGTCGCTCAATCGCAAGGAGCGCGTAACAAGCTGCTGATTCTCGCGGCCGTCTGCCTGTCGGCACTGGTACTTCCCTTGAGTTTCACCGGTGGCGCGGTGGCGACGCCCGCCATTGGCCGTGATCTGGGCGGCAGCCCCGTTGCCCTGACCTGGATCACCAATGCGTTTATGTTGTCGTTCGGCAGTCTGCTGATGGCGGCGGGGGCACTGGCCGATGTCTATGGGCGTAAACGCCTGTTCACCTTCGGCATGTTGCTGTTCACCGCAGCATCGATTGCCCAGAGCCTGGCACCCTCGGTGTACTGGCTGGATGGGCTGCGTGCGGTGCAGGGCGTGGCCGGTGCTGCGGCGTTGGCCAGCGGTTCAGCGTCGTTGGCGCAGGAGTTCGAAGGCCATGCGCGGACCCGTGCGTACAGCGTGCTCGGCACCACATTCGGCATCGGCCTGGCATTCGGGCCGTTGGTGGCGGGCGCGTTGATCGAGGCGCTCAACTGGCGGGCGATTTTCCTCTTCACCGCGCTGATCGGCGTGATCGCCATGGTCTTCGGCCTGCCACGCATGCGCGAAAGCCGCAACCCGGATGCCATGGGGCTGGATTGGCCGGGCACGATCACCTTCAGCGCGATGCTGGCGTTGTTCACCTTCGGCGTGATTCAGGCCCCGGAAAGCGGTTGGGGCAGTCCGCTGGTGGTCGGTCTGCTGAGTGCTTCGGCATTGTTGCTGGCGTTGTTCGTGACGATCGAAATGCGCGTCAAACACCCGATGCTCGATCTGACCCTGTTTCGTTTTCCGCGCTTCATTGGCGTACAGATGCTGCCGATCGGCACCTGCTTTTGCTACATCGTGCTGGTGGTGATGTTGCCATTGCGCTTTATCGGCGTGGAAGGCTTGAGCGAAATCGACGCCGGCCTGTTGTTGCTGGCGCTGTCGGCGCCAATGCTGGTGGTACCGATGCTGGCGGCGTCGATGACCCGTTTTGTCTCGGCGGGGATCTTGTCGGGGATTGGTTTTCTGATCGCTGCATTGGGGTTGCACGGGGTGAGCCTGTACGACGTCGGCGAGCCGAAATTGGCCTTGGTCATTGCGATGGTGTTGGTCGGGATTGGCACCGGTTTGCCTTGGGGGTTGATGGATGGTCTGTCGGTCAGCGTCGTACCGAAAGAGCGCGCGGGGATGGCGGCGGGGATCTTCAATACCGTGCGAGTGGCGGGTGAGGGCATTGCGCTGGCGGTTGTGGCCGCAGTGCTGACTTCGCTGCTGAATACCGATCTGAGGGGGGCAGTGGCAGGCAGTGTCGATGCGGCGCTGATTGCCGAGACCGCGCACCGGGTCACCACGGGGGACATGGCGCATGCGATCAACACGCTTGCGGGGCTGGCCAATGAGCGTCTGGTGCAGGGTTATGCTTCGGCGTTTCAGTACCTGCTGCACATCCTCACCGTGATCACCCTGGTCTCGGCGGCGGTGGTGCTCGCGCTGTTGAGCAAGAACCGAACGGTCACAGAGTCGCAACAGGCAACGGCTTGACGCCAGACCACAGTGGGAGCGGGCTTGCTCGCGAAGAGGGAAGGTCTATCACTGCAAAAGTGACTGATCCACCGCATTCGCGAGCAAGCTCGCTCCCACAGATTTCGGTGTCGCTCGCAAGGTCGTTGTCAGGCTCCCAACCTGTAGGCGCTGCGGAAGCTGATGTCCCGGGTTATTTGCGATCCAGCCACACCGTCTGCGCGTTGCAGAACTCGCGTACGCCGAAGTGCGACAGTTCACGGCCGAAACCGCTTTTCTTCACGCCGCCGAAGGTCACGCGCGGGTCGCTGGCGGAGTAGCCGTTGATGAACACGCCGCCGGTTTCCAGTTCGCTGGTCAGTTGCTGGGCCAGTTGCACGTTGGCGGTGTAGATCGTCGCGGTCAGGCCGAAGTCGCTGTCGTTGGCCAGGGCGATGGCGTGGGCGCAATCGCGGGCGGTGATGATCGACGCCACCGGGCCGAACAGTTCCTGTTTGAACGAGGTCATGCGGTCGGTAACGTCGGCCAGCACGGTCGGCTCATAGTAGTTACCCGGGCCTTGGGCCTTGCCGCCGCCGAGCAGCAGGGTGGCGCCTTCTTCGAGGGTGTCGCGCACTTGCTGATCGAGTTCGTCACGCAGATCGAAACGCGCCATCGGGCCGATGTAGGTGTCAGCGGACAGTGGATCGCCGACCTTCAGCTTGCGCGTGGCCTCGACGAATTTGCGGGTGAATTCCTCGACCACACCTTCTTCGATGATCAGGCGCTTGGCGGCGGCGCACACCTGGCCGGAGTTCTGGTAACGACCGATAACGGCGGCTTGAACGGCTTCATCGAGGTCAGCGTCGTTGAGCACAATGAACGGGTCGGAACCACCCAGTTCCAGTACACATTTCTTCAGCGCAGCACCCGCTTGGGCGCCGATGGCCATGCCGGCGCGGACGCTGCCAGTCAGGGTCACGGCGGCGATGCGCGGGTCAGCGATGGCGGTCGAAACGCCTTGCGGGGTGACGTTGATCACTTCAAATACGCCATCGGCGAAACCGGCGTGCTTGAAGGCATCACGCAGCAGGTAGGCGCTGCCCATCACGTTCGGCGCATGCTTGAGCACGTAGGTGTTGCCGGCAATCAGCGCCGGCACTGCACCGCGCAGCACTTGCCAGATCGGAAAGTTCCACGGCATCACCGCGAGGATCGGGCCAAGCGGACGGTACTCGATGCGTGCTTTGCCGCCTTCAACCTGGGTCGGCTCGGCGTCGAGCATGGCCGGACCATTTTCGGCGTACCACTCGCAGAGCTTGGCGCATTTTTCGATTTCACCACGGGCCTGGGCGATCGGTTTGCCCATTTCCAGAGTAATCATGGTCGCCATGGCTTCGGCGCTGTCACGCAGCGCACCGGCCAGTGCAGTCAGGGCGCGGGAGCGGTCTTGCAGCGGCTTGCGTTTCCACTTCGAGAAACCGAACGCGGCGCGGGTCAGCGCGGCGTCGAGAGCGTCAGCGGATTCAAAGGCGTAGTGACCGATCTGCTCGCCGGTGGCGGGGTTGATCGAGATGGCGTGGGTCTGGCTGGAAATCGGGCTCATGGCTGGCTCCTGCGAGTTCAGTGGATGGGCCTAGAGTAGGGTGGTGTTTGTTTTCTGGAAACTGAATAATAAAGATCGTTTCTTTCACGATTGGAGAATGACTGTGGATCTGGTGCAGCTGGAAATCTTCAAGGCCGTTGCCGAGCACGGCAGCATCAGCGCCGCCGCGGCGCAGATCCATCGCGTGCCGTCGAACCTGACCACGCGGATCAAACAGCTGGAGCAGGATCTGGGCGTCGATTTGTTCATCCGCGAGAAAAGCCGTCTGCGCTTGTCGCCGGCCGGCTGGAGCTTTCTTGAATACGCCCGGCGCATTCTCGACCTGGTGCAGGAAGCCCGGGCCACCGTGGCGGGGGAAGAGCCGCAGGGCGCATTCCCTCTGGGATCGCTGGAAAGCACGGCGGCGGTGCGTATTCCCGAACTGCTGGCGGCGTACAACCAGTTGCACCCCAAAGTCGACCTGGACCTGTCGACCGGCCCGTCCGGGACGATGATCGACGGCGTGCTCTCCGGGCGCTTGGCAGCGGCGTTCGTCGATGGCCCGGTGCTGCACCCGGCCCTCGAAGGCGTGCCGGCGTTCGAGGAAGAAATGGTCATCATCGCGCCGCTCAATCACGCCCCGGTGCAGCGCGCGGCAGATGTGAATGGCGAAAACATTTATGCGTTCCGCTCCAACTGTTCCTACCGTCACCACTTCGAAAAATGGTTCAGCACCGACGCTGCCGTGCCGGGCAAGATCTTCGAGATGGAGTCGTATCACGGCATGCTCGCTTGCGTCAGTGCCGGGGCCGGGCTGGCGCTGATGCCACGCAAGATGCTGCAGAGCATGCCCGGCAGCGCTACGGTCAGTGTCTGGCCACTGGCGGCGGATTTTCGTTATCTGACGACGTGGCTGGTGTGGCGACGGGGCACGGTGTCGCGTAGCTTGAGCATGTTTGTGCGCTTGCTGGAAGAACGTGGGGTGGTGCGCGCAGAAGAGTAATTGACACGTTGTGTCATGGTTGTATCTTTATCCGCGTTTCGCAATATAAAAAACTATACAGCGTAGCCATGAGGAACAAGGAAATGAGTGCAGCCCTAAGCGGTAAAGAAGCCGTCGGCGAGCGGTTTGTGCTGGAAACGATGCGTCACGCGCAACACCTGACCTGGCAAGCCGTCGACGCCATCGCCAAGGTGATCAAGCCCGGCATGCGTGAATCCGAAGCGCAGGAGCAGGGCAAGCAGATCCTCGCTGAACTGGGCATGGACCGCATCTGGCATCCGCTGCTGATCCGTTTTGGCGCCAACACCCTGAAGACCTTCAAGCAACGCTCCGATGGCGATCCGGTGCTGGGTGAAAACGACATTTTCCTGATCGACATGGGCGTGGTCTGGAAAGGGCACGAGGGTGATGCCGGCGCGACGTTCACCACCGGTTCCGACCCGGAAATGATCGCGTGTGCCGCAGCGGCCAAAGAGCTGTTTGAGCGGGTCGAGGCGTTCTGGCGTCAAGGCGTGTCCGGGGTCGAGCTGTACCGCTATGCCACCGATCAGGCCAGTGCCATGGGCTGGGTGCTGCATCTCGACATCAAGGGCCACCGGGTCAGCGATTTTCCTCACGCGATATACAAGGGCGGCAATCTCGGCGATTTCGACCAGGCGCCGCATGCCGGTGTGTGGATTCTGGAAATCCAGATCGCCCACCCGCAACGGCCGTTCGGTGCGTTTTATGAAGATCTGCTGATCTGATCTATGGTTGTTCGGCAGCTCTCAAGCGTGACAACAAAGCGCAGCGCTATAGTTGTTTCTACATAGCGCTTACTCCGATGATGCAGGCCGTTTTTCCTAACTCTAAAGTCAAAAAAAGGAAGCCCGTCATGAAAGTCAGCGCACGCAACGTATTCAAAGGTCAAGTCAGTCAGGTTCAAGCCGGTGCGGTCAACGCCGAAGTGGTTCTGACTCTGGCCGGGGGCGAGCAACTGGTTGCCGTCGTGACCATGGAAAGCATCAAGAATCTCGGCATTGCCGTTGGCAAAGAAGCCGTAGCGCTGGTCAAAGCGCCGTGGGTGATGCTGATGACTGAATCCAGCGACATTCGCCTGTCGGCACGCAACTGCCTGGAAGGCAAAGTGCTGAGCGTGACTGACGGCGCGGTCAATGCTGAAGTGGTGATCGAGCTGGCCGGCGGTTCGAAGGTCTATTCGATCGTCACCCGTGATGCCGTTGCCGAGCTCGGTCTGGCCAAGGGTGTCAGCGCCACGGCGGTGATCAAGGCGTCGCATATCATTCTGGGCGTGCCTGCCTGATCTGCTGTTCAGGTCGATAAAAACCTCTGATTCCACAAGCGGGAAATCAGAGGTTTTTTTTCGTCACGGCGTACCGTTTCTGCCGTAGAGCCGGAAGCCTTCGCGTCGACTCAGTCGCTCGTAGTACGTCCTGACAGCGGGATAGTCCGGATGCGCGAGCGGCGTTTCATACCAGCGATTCACCGACAGTCCGATGGGAATGTCGGCGAGAGAGAGCTGCTCGCCGCTGACATAGGCACCGGTCTTCTGCAACTGCCGGTCGAGGATTGCCATGGTGTTTGACCATTGCGCGATGCCGTTAGCCAAAGCAGCGCTGTCCTGATGATCCGGTGATTGGCGCACCAGTGAGACAAACGCATACGACCACGAGCGGTTCAGCTCCGACGCCTGCCAGTCGATCCACTGATCGACCCGCGCCCGGGCTCGCGGCTCGGCGGGGTAGAGGTCTGCGCCGCCATAGGCGCCCGCCAGATAACGAATGATCGTGTTCGATTCCCACAAGGTGAAATCGCCATCCTGAATCACCGGCACCATGGCGCAAGGGTTGAGGGCGAGAAACTCGGGCGTGTCGGTGGGTTTGAAGCCCGAGCCCCAATCCTCACGTGCGAACGGAATCTGCAGTTCGGCGCAGGTCCACAGCACTTTGCGCACGTTGATCGATGACGCCTTGCCCAGTATTCGCAGCATGGGATTCCCTGTCTCGTGGATGCCTGTCGGACCTCAACAAATACCACACTGCAATGCAGAAGGCCCGCGCACGGCGGGCCTTCTTTTGTCATCGGGACACTGTCACAGACTGCCCAGCAGTTTCCCGCCAGTCATCCGCCGACGATAGGCGCTGTCACGATTGGCCAGCCAGAAGTACAGCGGCGAGGTCACCAGCAGGCCCACCAGCCACGACAGATCCGCACCGTCGATGTGTGCCGAGATCGGGCCGACATACAGCGGCGTGTTCATGAACGGGATCTGCACCGCGATGCCGATCGCGTAGGCCAGCAGCGCCTGCGGGTTGTAGCGGCCATAGATGCCGCCGTCGACCTGGAAGATCGACTGGATGTCGTACTGGCCTTTGTGAATGGCGTAGAAGTCGATCAGGTTGATCGCGGTCCACGGCACCAGCACTACCAGCAGCACCAGCACCATGTCGACGAAGTGGCCGATGAAGTCCTTCGAAGCACCGACGGCGGCAAAGCAGCAGGCCAGCAGGACGATGATCGAGATCACCGCGCGGCTTTTGGCGGTGGGGATCCAGCGGTAGGCGAAGGTCTGCACCAGGGTGATCAGCGACAGCACCGCGCCGTACAGATTGAGGGCGTTGTGGCTGATCACGCTGAGCAGGAACAGCACCAGCATCAGTGGACCGATCGAGCCGGTGGCCATTTTTACCGCGTCCATGGTGTCCATGCCCACGGGTGTCGCCAGCACGGCGACGGCACCGAAGATGAACGCCAGACTCGAGCCCAGCGCCGAACCCAGATACGTCGTCCAGAACGTCGACGAGACTTTGACGTCGGCCGGCAAATAACGCGAATAGTCGGACACGTAAGGCGCAAACGCGATCTGCCACAGCGCGGCCAGCGACACGGTGGCGAGCCAGCCGGAGAGGTTGAAGTTGCCCCGGGTGAGGAAATCATCGGTTTGAACATGGGTGAAGATGTAACCGAAACCGACGACGATGCCGATCCCCAGCACCCAGGTGCCGATGCGGTTGAGCACGTGGATGAAGCGGTAGCCGATGATGCCGATGATCCCTGATCCAAGCGCACCGACGACGATGCCGACCGGCACCGGCACGCTATCGACCACGCCATGCAGCGACTTGCCGGCCAGCACGATGTTGGAGGCGAAGAAGCCGATGTACATGACGCCGGCAATCAGCACCACCAGCAGGGCGCCGAGCGAGCCGAACTGCGCGCGGCTCTGGATCATCTGCGGAATACCCATCTGCGGGCCTTGCGCCGAGTGCAGCGCCATCAGCACGCCGCCGACCAGGTGGCCGACCAGAATGGCGACGATGCCCCAGACCAGATTCAAGTGGAACAACTGCACGCCCAGCGCGCCGGTGACGATGGGCAACGGCGCAATGTTGCCGCCGAACCACAGCGTGAACAGATCCCTGACCTTTCCGTGGCGATCTTCGGGGGGCACGTATCCTATCGTGTGTTTTTCAATGAGCGGGGCGGACGTTGTTGCAGAGGTGGACATGACGAACTCCAAGGCAAGGATGAGTACGTGGACGTACTTCGGTAAGCGCCGACACGGACGGCGCATTTCTTGTTGAAGCGATCATGTGCAAAGGCCGGGGATAGATAAATTAGTAAGTTTGTTGTTTCAGACCTTAAAAAATATATGCCCAGGGTGACGCGTAGCTCCGGTATGTTCAGGCTTCACTCTTTTCTGGATTTACATAGTCCTGTGGTGAGGGGATTCATCCCCGATGGACCGCGAAGCGGCCCCTCTGTTGACGTTAAAAACAGGGGCTGCTGCGCACCCCATCGGGAATGAATCCCCTCGCCACAGATAAGTCCCCTCGCCACAAAAGCGTTGTCTTACTTGCAGAGGTTTTATATGGCTGCCTACAACCTGCGCCAGCTCAAATACTTCGTCACCACCGCCGATTGCGGCAGCGTCGCCGAAGCCTCGCGCAAGCTCTATATCGCCCAGCCGTCGGTGTCGACCGCGATCAAGCATCTGGAGGAAAGCTTCGGTGTGCAGCTGTTCATCCGCCATCACGCCCAGGGCGTTTCACTGACGCCCAGCGGTTCGCGTTTCTATCGCAAGGCGCTGGAGTTGCTGCGGGTGGCGCATGAGTTCGAGCAGAACGCGCTGGCCGACAACGACGTGGTCTCGGGGCAGATCGATATCGGCTGTTTCGAAACGGTGGCGCCGCTGTACCTGCCGCGCCTGATCGCCGGTTTCAAGGAGCGCTGGCCGGGGGTGGAGATCCGTATTCGCGATGGCGAACAACAGGAACTGGTGCAGGCACTGACTGCCGGCAGCATCGATGTGGCAATGCTCTTTGAACACGACCTCGACACCACCATCGACACCACGCCGCTGATGCCACCGCAGCAGCCTTACGCCTTGCTGCCAGCCGACCATCGTTTTGCGCAACAGGCGAAAGTCTCGCTGCACGATCTGGTGCTGGAACCGATGATCCTGCTCGACGTGGTGCCGAGCCGCACCTACTTCGTGAGCATCTTCGAGGAGCGCGGACTGACCCCGCACATCGTCTTCAGCTCGCCGTCGATCGAGATGGTGCGCGGCATGGTCGGGCGCGGTTTCGGCTTTTCGATTCTGGTGACCCGACCGTTCGGCGAGTACACCTACGACGGGCAGAAAGTGGTGTGTGTGCCGCTGGCGGAAACCGTGACCGGCTCGGGATTGTCGGCGGCGTGGCTGCGCCGGGTGCAACTGACCAAACCGGTGCAGTTGTTTGTTGATCATTGCCGGGAAGAGTTGGCCCGACTGCACGCATGAGTGCAGTCGAACCAGGTTTCAACAGCGGATGAACGCGAGCATCCGTTGCAGCATTTCATCACACGCCTGCAGTTGGTCAAGGCTGACGAACTCATCGGGTTTGTGGCCTTGATCCATGCTGCCGGGCCCGCAGACCACCGTGGGAATGCCCACGGCATCAAACAGGCCGCCTTCCGTGCCGAACGCCACCGTGCCGAATTCCTGTGAAGCGCAGAACGCCGCAATCAGCTCAGCCGCTTGACTCTGCGCATCGGTGGCCAGCCCCGGATACGCCGACAGGGCGCTGAAACGGATATCACTTTGGTCACTCACCGCACGCATGCGCGGCAGCACTTCGCGTTCAGCGTAGGCTTTCAACGCCTCGGCGACGAGAACCGGATCCTGCGAGGGCAGGGCGCGGATTTCGAAGTCGAAGCGGCAGTCGGCGGGGACGATGTTCAGCGCCTTGCCGCCGCTGATGACCCCGGTCTGCACCGTGCTGTAGGGCGGGTCGAAACGACGGTCGTGATGTTCGGGCGCTTTCAGTTGCTGGCCGATGCGCCCCAGCTCGCCGATCAGTTCGGCGGCGTACTCGATGGCGTTGACCCCCAGTGGCGCGTAAGCGGAATGACACGGATGACCGTGCACGTCGCAGCGCATCGCCAGTTTGCCTTTATGGCCGAGCACCGGTTTCAGTTCGGTGGGTTCACCGATGATGCACAGCAGCGGTTTGACCGGGCGCAGCTCCAGTTCGGCGAGCAGCGAGCGCACACCGAGGCAGCCGACCTCTTCGTCGTAGGACAGCGCGATGTGCACCGGCATGCGCAGCGCCGTGGCGACCAGCGCTGGCACCAAGGCCAACACGCAGGCGATGTAGCCCTTCATGTCCGCCGTGCCGCGCCCGAACAGCTTGCCGTCGTGCTCGCTGAGCTGGAACGGAGGGACGGTCCACGGCTGGCCGTCGACCGGCACCACATCGGTGTGCCCGGACAGCACAATGCCCGGCTGATCGGCCGGGCCTATAGTTGCGAACAGATTGGCCTTGCTGCGCTCGTCGTTGTAGATCAGCGCGCACGGCACGTCGAATCCGGCGAGGTAATCACCCACGAACTCGATCAACTGCAAGTTGGACTCACGGCTGGTGGTGTCGAACCCCACCAGTGTCTTGAGTAGCTCGACGCTGTTCATCGATCATCACCGGCAACGCCATAGCCCGGCGCCTTGGCAGGGTCGAGGGCGCGGTCGATGTAATCCTGCAGCTGTGGCTGATAGGCGTCCCAGAGTTTTTGCAGTTGGCCGATCGGGTCTTCGTCCGCCCAGTCGACGCGCAAATTTACGATTGGCCAGGTTTGCTCGCCAACCACCACCACGGCTGCCGAATGCACCGGACCCGCTTCGCCACCCAGAGCTTGCGCGGCGTGCAACGCCTTGAGCAAGCGGTCGGCCAGTTGGCCTTCGCCGTCTTCAAAGGCACTGACCATCGCCTCGATCACCGAGCGTCCGGCGAGCATGTTACCGGCAGCCACGCATTGTTCGCCGCTGACCGCGTTGTGCACGCCGAGGGTTTGTGCGCCGCTGAAATGTGCGGTCTGGCCGAGGTGGTTGATCGCGGTGATCTGCCGGTACTGGCTGTAGCCGTTGCGGGTCAGGACTTTGTCCAGCGCGGCGTCGGGCGCCAGGCCCTGTTCCATCAGTGCGAGGACTTCCGGGCCGAGGGACGGCAGGGTGATGTTCTGGCTCGACACCGCACCGACACCCGGCAGCAGCCACGGGCAGCGCGCGCCGACGGCGATGCTGGAGGAACTGATGGCGACACCGAACTGGCCGGTTTCGGGGCAACGGGCTGCGATTGAAAAGGTCATGGTTTGACTCCGTTCCAGGAATTTGTTGTCCTTGCGGGCCTCTTCGCGAGCAAGCCCGCTCCCACAATTGGAATGCATTCCCCTGTAGGAGTGAGCCTGCTCGCGATAGCCGCGGCTCGGTCTGTCGACTTACTCGGGAATCACCGCCACCACATCAATTTCCATCAGCCACTGCGGTTGTCCCAGTGCCGACACCACCAACCCGGTGGAAATCGGGAACACGCCTTTGAGCCACTTGCCGACTTCCTGGTACACCGGTTCGCGGTAGCGCGGGTCAATCAGGTAGGTAGTGGTCTTGACGATGTGGCTCATGTCGCTGCCGGCCTCTTCCAGCAACTGCTTGACGTTGCGCATGGCCTGTTCGGCCTGTGCACGCGGATCACCGAGGCCCACCAGGTTGCCGTCGAAATCGGTACCGACCTGACCACGGACATACACGGTGTTGCCGGCGCGCACGGCCTGGCACAGGTCGTTGTCCAGGGTCTGGTCAGGGTAGGTGTCCTTGGTGTTGAACATACGGATGCGGGTGTGGGTTGGCTTGCTCATGTACAGCTCCAGACAAGGTGTTCAGCGGCGCACCGGGCACCGCTGCGAAAGAGGAAAATCAGGCGTCGACGGTGTCGGCGGCTTTCGTGTTGTTAGTCGAATGCAGGGCGGCTTCACGCTGCTCGGCATCCTTGTAGTCGAGGTATTTGCGCTGGGTGGCGATGTGGTCGGCCACGTGTTTGGCGTCGTGCCACACGCCCCAGATGAACGATGAGCCGCGCCGCGACTGCCATGGCAGCCCGAGGAAATACACCCCCGGCTCGCTGGACACACCGCGCTGGTGCGCCGGTTTGCCCTTGTCATCAAACGCTGCGACCTGCAGCCAGGAATAATCCACGGCGAATCCGGTGGCCCAAATGATCGAGGTGATACCGGCTTCGGCCAGATCCAGATCAAGCAGCGGATTTTTCACGCACTCGGGATCCGGATAGGTCTCGCGCGCTTCAGGTTCTTGCGGCAGGTCGAGGCCGTTGCGCTCGATGTAGGCATCGGCGGCATCCAGCAGGGCGAGGTAGTTGTCATCGCCGCGCTTGAGGTTGTCGACCAGGTCCTGCTTGAAGGTCACCACGCCGTTGTTGAACGACTCGGTAACGCCGACCAGCGTCATGCCGCGATGGGCCAGACCACGGAAGTCGATGGTGCCCCCGCCATGGGCACCGCTGACTGCGATGGTCACGTGTTCGCGACCGGGTTTCATCGCCGCCTGATCCCACTCGCCGAGCACCCCCAGCCACCAGCAGAAATCACGGTTGCGATAGGCACGCGGCGGACGGTCATGGGCGCCGACCGAGAGGTACACCTGCTTGCCGGAGCGCTGCAGTTCATCGGCGATCTGCACGCCTGACGATCCGGCACCGACCACCAGCACCGCGCCGTCGGGCAGTTGCTGCGGGTTGCGATAGTCTGCGGAGTGGATCTGCAGCAGGCGCGGGTCTTGCGGCGCGATCGGCGGAATCACCGGGCGCTGGAACGGACCGGTTGCCGCCACGACGCGGCTGGCCTCGATCACCCCTTCGGAGGTCTCGACGGTGAAACCCGGACGGCCGACATGACGCACCACACTTTTGACTTCGACGCCGGTGCGGATCGGCGCATTGAATTTCTTCGCATAGGCTTCGAAGTAGTCCGCCACCCGTTCTTTATGGGCGAAGCCATCAGGGTCGACGTCATCGAATTCCAGTCCCGGAAAGCGGTCGTGCCACGCCGGACCGTTGGCAACCAACGAGTCCCAGCGCCCGGTGCGCCAGCGTTCGGCAATGCGGCTGCGCTCCAGCACCAAGTGCGGTACACCGAGTTTGCTCAGGTGTTCGCTCATCGCCACACCGGCCTGTCCGGCCCCCACGACGAGCGTGTCTGTTTTTATTATTTCAGTGGTCATTTCTACATCCTTCCTGGCAAGGCAAGTGGATTCGGATCGCTTCAGGCTTGTCCGTTTTGCTTGCGGTCAGACTAGGCAGGAGGGGGGTATCGGTAAAATATTATTAAGCTGGGATGTGAATACAAATTGCTGAAGCAGAAAGGACAAGCCCAGTAAAACCGCGGCTTGCAGGGCAGGGGGAGGGTTGTCCCGGACAGGAAAACCCGGGACAGACAGAGAAAATATCTACCGCAAGGGCGGCAAGCGCTCAGTTCAAGTGACTGGGCGCGATGCCCAACAGCCCGGTCAGCGTGTTCATGATCGCCTGCTGTCGCGCCCGATTGGCCTGGTGTTCGGCTTCGGCGGCGGCGACATTGGCGTCGCAATGCGGGCAGATCACCTCGTGCGGATAGATGTACTGCAGGCAGCTGCGACACAGGCTCAGTTGCGGGGCGATCCGGCCTTGCTCCGGCGATTGCTGGCCTTGATTGATCCACGCCAGTTTCACCACCTGGCCGCTGTCACTGACGCTGCTGACCTTCTCGCCGGTGTCGATGCGTTCGGTGATCAGGTCGAAACGCCCGACTGCAAATGACTTCTGCGCGGCTTCCTCGACCTTGACGATGCGCTCGCGCAGCCCGCGCTTTTGCAGCTCCAGCGTACGGTAATGGCAGTAGGGGTTGTTGCCGGGTTTGCCGAGCAGCGAATGCGAGGTCCAGGTGCAACCGCCGCGACAGACATCGTTGTAATAACAGCCGCGGCAGTAACCCCACATATCATCCACCGAGCGCAAACGGCCGAAATGCATGCCTTCGCTGTAATGCCAGATGTCGTGCAGGCTCATGTTGCGCACGTTGCCGCCGGAGAAACCGACGGTCGCCAGTGACGGGCAGCCCTTGACCGTGCCGTCGGCCTCCAGCGCCAGGACGGTCTGGCCGGCAGCGCAACCGGTCCAGTGCACACGTTCGTCACCGAAGCCGCGCCACAGGTGTTCATACGGGCCGTAATAACCGATGTTGTTGCCGACGTTCATCAGCAGGCCACGGTCGACGCCTTCGCGATACAGGCGCGCCAGCAACGGCATCACGTCCAGCAGTTGATAGGGTTGCAGCAGCAACTCCGGATGATCTACCGCGTTGCCCATGGCCACGGTGATCTGGATCTGCCAGTGGGTGGCGCCGAGTTCGATGATGGTGTCCATCAGCGCCGGCAAGTCCGGCAAGGTCGCCGCGCCGATCTGGGTGTTGACGCTCACCGCCAGTCCCGCGGCCTTGGCCCGGCGCAGGGTATCCACGGCCTTGTCGAACGAGCCGGGTACGTTGCGCACGGCGTCATGCAGCGGAGCGAGGCCGTCGAGGGAAATGCCCACGCCGTCGAGTCCGGCATCGACTGCCGCCTGCATCTTCGCCGGCGTCAGGTTGCGTCCGCCGGTCTGGATCGCGCAGTACATGCCGTGGTCGTGAATGGCCTTGATCAGTTGCGTCCAGTCCTTGCGCAGATAGGCTTCGCCGCCGATCAGGGTGATCTCGCGGGTGCCGAGCGCGGCCAGCGAATCGATGACGTCCAGGCATTCGCGGGTGTTGAGTTCGTCAGGCCGTCGATGCCCTGCGCGGGAGCCGCAATGCAGGCATTTCAAGTCGCAGGCCAGGGTGATCTCCCAGACCACGTGCACCGGCACGTAGCGTTTGAGATCGGTGTCGCTGAGGTAACGGGCGGGGCGCAGGTCTGACATGGGAAATCCTTGCGCACAGTCCTGTGCGCGCGACTAAGGGGTGGACCGCAGTTGAAAAAGCCCCGGGCGAGATCCGTTGCGATCCCGCCCGGGACCTGCCGGTTAGCGCGCTTCCAGTCGCGCGATTTCCGCTTTCAAATGCTCAAGGGCGCTGCGCAAGGCGCCCTCGTGCGCCACTTGCTGCTCGGCCTGTTGCACCACGGTTTTGAGCTGCGCCAGATCGCCACTGGTTTGCGCCTGTTGCACGGCCACGGCGTACAGCGGCTGCGGATGTGGCCCCGGATGCGGCTGCTCGTTGGGCGCCTGATGCACTGCAACGTGCTTCACTTCGTGCCACTGGCCCTGTTCTTCGTAGCGATAATCGACAAAGCCGCTGTCCCAGTCGCCGCCCAGAATGCCTTTGAGGTGGAACGTCTGGGCGATCTGGCTGGGCGGGCCGCTCGGGCCGCCGTCGAGGGTGAGGATGATGTGGTTCTCGACGTTGGCCGTCAGCTTGGTTTCGGAAAAACTGCCCCAGACCTGTGCCCGGTAATTGACCGTCGGCCAGGTGGCTTGAAACACACTGGCAATCCCGCTGACACGTTTGTGCGCGGTATCGACCAGCAGATCAAGGGTCAGGACTGGTGCGCCGGGCAGGGCATTGCTGATGCTGAGACGGGTGTGAAAAAGTCCAATCGACATGGTGCTACTCCCTAAAGTGAATGGCGGATCAAGTGGCCTGAATCAGCGGCTCTGCAGCCGGCTGACTTCTTTCTTCGCCGCTTCCAGTGCGCTCTGCAGTTGCGGTTGCTGGTCCAGTTGCTGCTGGGCGAGTTTGGCCAGATTCTTCATCTGCGCCAGGTCACCGCTGGCGATCGCGCTCTGAATCGGCGCGGCGTACAGCGGCAGGATCGGTGAGTGCGGGATGATCACCGGGCCCGGGTGGTACGGTGAAGGCAGCGATTCCTGCAGATGCGCCGGGGCGTTGTTGACCTCATGCCAGCGTTGACCATCGAAGTAGCGATAGTTGGCGACGCCTTCGCGCCAGTCGGTGCCGACCACCAGACGCACATTGAAGTTATTGATCGAGTTGGACCCCGGGCCGCCGTGATTGCCTTGGGCGGTAATCAGGATTTTGCTGGTCGCGGGTGACATCACGGTGAGGTAGGTGTATTCACCCCACACGTCGGAATGCACGTCGAGTGGCGGATGGGTTGCCTGGGTGATCGCGGCGGTGCCGTTGACTTTCGTATTGGGCGTCGAGACCAGCAGGTGCAGTGCCAGCGACTGCGCACCGGGCGCCCCGGTACCAATGCGATAGCTCACCGGGAACAGGCCGACATTTTCAGTTGAACCGGACATGTTGATTGCCTCCATTGCAATGTGATTGATGGCTTCAGGACTTTTCGTGCCTGGAAACTTCCTTCGCCAGTTTTTCGTACGCGTCCTTCAGGTCTGGCGCTTCAGGCTTGCTGGTGTCGCGCTGTTGCAACAACGTCTTCATGTGCTGCACATCGCCTTGCTTGATCGCGCCTTGAATGGCGACGCCGTAAGGCGGGATGTTGGCTGTTGAGCGGGACATATCGAGGTTTCCTCATCCGTGCTGCAAAACCGCCCCTTGAGGACAAGGGGCGCCTTACCTGACAGGCAGGCAGCCTCAGCCTGCAAGAACACCGGCAAGCGCTGTTCTCGGCGAGCGAGCAACCTGATCCGTCGGGATCTGATCAAAGGGTGTTTTCAGTGCGCAAAGCGTCGGCGCAGACAGGCCGGCGCTGGCGCGCGAGTCCTCAGCCGAAGCCGCCAGGCTGAACTTGGGGCGCGTCGCGCGTGGCCTGCCGCAATGGCAGATGTGGAGAATTGACCAGTACGTTGTTCATCTTTCTGTCCTTGAGAGAACACAACGAAACGCAGGGATCAGTTGCGCACTCGGCTAGAGCGCAGGAGAACCGCAAGCACAAAAACCATCCCTGATTTCTTTTCCAGTGCCGCTACGGGCGAGCGTCTGTCTGACGTTCGCGGGTCGCTGGCATATCGCCAGCCACGCAACCCTAGATCCGATTTAGCGGCCCTGCCAGAGAAAACGCCGAACGGTCGTGCGCGGGAGATTGACGGGTAGCAGGGCGTATCCGCTCAAGACCTTCAAGCCTTTGAGCGGACACGGTTACTTGTATGAATGAGAGATGCGCAAGCGGATGGATTCATTGGCAATAAGCAATACATCCGTCGAGCATATTCGAGCAGCGCTATCCTGTGGTCGACGGACTAATTGCCGTCGGCAACCTTGCGTTCGATCGCATCGGTCTTACGCTTGAGCTCCTCGGCCTCCTGCTCCCTGGCACGGATCGAGGTTGGCGTAATCACCTCGTCCACGGCTTTGGTGTCATCGTCGCTGTTTTGCAGATCGCGGCGAACCACATCGACCGGTTTGCCCGAGGCGTCGAGCGGTGGCGCGTCATGCGTGGTTGCAGGCTTGCTGTCGTCGGTGCTTTTCATTTTTCATACCTCCATTGACCTACAACGTTGGATACGACGACATGACGCGAGTTCGAGAAATTTCATCGGTGATCGGCGCGGTATTCGCTGCCGGTTTGCTGCTGGCCGCCGATGCGGCAGTCGCCGCCAGTTTCGACTGCGCCAAGGCCAAGGCGCCCGACGAAAAAGCGGTCTGCGCCAACCGCACGCTGAACGATCTGGACGTAACCATGGGCGAGCTGTTCAGCCTCGACAAACGCCTGCTGCCGATGGGCGGGCGGGACGCGCTGATCGGCGAGCAGCAGGCCTTCCTGAAAAGCCGCAAGGCCTGCGGCGCCAAGGTCGGTTGTCTGACCGATCTGTATCAGAAACGGGTCGAGGCTCTGCGCAATATCATCGAAACGCGGGTGATGACGCAGGGGCCGTTTTGACCCGTTGCATGCCCGGGGAAACGGTCAGCTCAAGCGGTCAGAGCAGATTCCACGACACCCCGACATAAACCCCAAAACCCTCACCCGGCGTAGACCGCGCCGCATCCTGGCCCTTGTCGTCATACCCCGGAGTGACCGTCGCGGCGTAGTGCTTGTTGGTCAGGTTGCGCAGGTCCAGCCAGGTCTGCCAGTCGTTTTTCGGCGCGTTGTAGCCGACGGTGGCGCCGAACAGCGCGTAGGGATCGGCGTAGTAGCTGTTGGCGTAATCCACTGCGACCTTGGACACCAGTTGCGTGTTGACCGCTGCAAAGAAGCCTTGTGGCCAGTCGTGGCGCAGTTCGCCCTGGTAGTAGTGCATCGGCAGGCCGGGCAGGCGGTTGTCGCCGAAGCGCTGGTCGTCGCGGTAATGGAAGTCGCTGAAGGTGTAGGCCTGACGCAGACTCAATTTACGCCCGTCGGCGGCTGACCACAGGGTGCTTTGCAGGCTGGCTTCAACACCCTGATGCACGGTGGGGCTGGCGTTGAGTTCGTAGGGGGTGACGGCGTTGGCGTCCGGCAGCACCGAAAGCAATTCGTGGCGCACCTGCGCGTAGTACCACGCCAGATTCCAGTGGCCGATTGCGCTGTCGCCACGGCCGCCGAGTTCGAGGGTGGTGGCGGCCTGGTTTTGCAGTTTGATCGGGTCGCTCTGGGTGCCGGTCGCCGGACCGTTGCCGGCCGGGAAGCGGATGTTCGAACTGTAGATCAGCGACCACGGATGCGGCGCTTCGACTGAACGGCTGAGGTTGCCGAACAGTTGCAGGTCCGGCGTGAGCTGGTAACGCAGGCCCAGACGCGGCGCGTAATCCCAGTCGTTCAGGCTGGTCTTGCCACCGCTTTGCGGGTAGGTGACGGCGCTCTCGCGGCGGGTGTAAATGGCGGCGAGACCGGTGGTCAGCCACAGGTCGTCGGCGATTTCCAGGTCGTTGCCGACGTGCAGGACCGTGTCCGAACCCTGATAGGTGAAGTTGCGCATGCGGGTGCCCGGCGCGTAGCCGGCGGTGTTGCCGCTGGGAATGCGCACGAATTCGCTGGCTCCGTCGTTGGGCAGGTGTTTGGTCACGCGCAGGCCAACGGTGCTACGGCTTTCCATGCCGAAAATGGTGTCGCGGCGCTTGTAGTCGAAGGTGCCGCTGACGTCGGTGTAGGCCACCTTCAGACGGTTCGGGCCTTCGCGCAGGTCCATCGGGTAGTCGTGATAAACGAGGCCGGTCTGGATGCTCGAATCGTCGTCGATGTAGTAGGTGGTCTTGTTGCCGATGAAGGTGCTGCCCGGCTGCTTGCGGCTGTCATCGCGCGATACATAGGCCGGGTTGGCCGCGCGTGGATCGTGCTCGATCGAGTGTTTGGTCACGCGCCCGGCGAGGTCGTTGTCGGTCTGCCGGTAGCGGAAGTAGAAGCGGGTTTCCAGGTTCGGGTTGAAGCGATAGCCGAAGTTGGCAATCACCCCCTGGCTGTCGCTGGCGGTGTGATCCTGATAGCCGTCGGCGTTCGAATCGGTCAGCGACACGTAGTAATCGAAGTCGCCCAGCACCTGCCCGGAACTCACCTGACGCTGCTGATAGCCGTGGCTGCCGGTGGCATAACGCACCTGCAGTTTCGGTGCGTCGTAGCCTGTGTGGCTGACGTAATCGATGGCACCGCCCAGCGCCAGTGCGCCACGATCGAAGCCGTTGGCGCCGCGCAGCACCTCCACATGGTCGAGCCACAGCGGTTCGAGCAGTTCGTAAGGCGTGCCGCCGGGGCCGGTCAGCGGCAGGCCGTCGAGCAGGGTGTACAGTCCGGAGGCGTGGGCGCCCGGGGCACGGTTGATCCCCGAGCCACGGATCGAAACCTTCACCCCTTCGTTGCCCGCCGACTGCGCGTAGACCCCCGGCTGATACGCCAGCACGTCCTGATTGCTCGCCACCCGACCCTGCAGCGGCTGGCGCATGTCGACCACATTGGTGCCGCCGGGTACCTGCGCAAGGCGTGCTTCGGCCTCGGCCATGGAGGCATCGGCGCCGCTTTGCTCTTCAGCCGAAATCAGCACCTGGTCCAACTCCATGCGCTTGGGTTCCTCGGCCATGGCCGGGCAGGCGAGGGCCAGGCCCAGCAGGGCAGTGGGCAGGGATTTGGGCGCGGGCATCGAGGAAACTCCAGACAGGAACGGGCAATGAACAGTGCGACGCAACAAGGAACGATGGAAACACATGGCAATTTTGCTTTTTTGCCCGGGAGCGGGGCGAGAGAAGCGGTGGGGAGACTCGGATGACGGCACTCAGGGCCGTTAACGCAGACGACTGGCGGCTTTCGATGGCGGCCAGTCGCCCGGGGGTGCCTGCGCGTCAGTCGATGCGCAGGCAAGGATCAGGCAATTTTCAACGCCTGGAGAATGCTCAGTGATGTCTCGGCAAATGCCTGGGCCTGTTCGGTCAGTTCGGCAAGGTTCTCTTGGGCCGTGAGCAGCGGCTGGTCACCTTTGAGCAGCACTTCGCCCTGATCACCGATGACGCTCCACGCCAGCTGTGCTCAGTCGCTCGGGTCGCTCATGCCTTGCTTGAGCGCAATCAGGAACAACTGCTGGAAAGGGCTTGACCTTGCCTGCGACAAGCGGAAAAACACCTCGGCGGCTCTTACGATTGCAACGGCACGTACACGTCCGTTTGCCATTGCTCCTGCGGCGTCTGCGGATACACGCTCAAGTAATGGAAAAACAGTGGATGATCGCGCAACTCCTCGCCGCTGGTGGGCAGCCAGTCGCGGTAGATCGGGTAGATCGTTTCGCCGATGTGATCGGGTGAACCCACGTGCCGCACCACCACACAGCGACCGCCGGGAATGACGATTTCCTTTACGCCGAACGTATTCGGCGCCACGGCTTCGTCAATCTCACCGCAAATGGCGAAGCGAAAATCCTCCGCCGGGGTAGTGTCAGGGTTGTTGTAGGGAATGCCGAAGGTGCGACTCGACGCCACGGGCGACTGCCCGCTGTGCATGCGCCACTGGATGAACTGGCTGACGCTTTGTTGAACCTCTCCCGGCGCGCCGCAGTGCTCAAGCGCAGCGACCCGTACGGTTGGGAAATCGATGATTCTGGTGTGCATGATGACGCTCCTGGAAAAGTGAGGGATGGCGAACACCGCATTCCAGGTCTGCCAGTTCGGCTGCTTCCTGAAGGCACTCGGCGTCATGCCGAAGTCGCGCCGGAACGCTCGGCTGAAGGCTTCCGGACTCTCGAAACCGGCGTCAGACGCGACGTCCAGTATCGAGTGTTCCGGTTGCGCGGCCAGCCGATGCGCTGCCCGGCGCAACCGCATCAGTTGCACGTAGCGCGACACCGGCACGCCGACGAAGGCGCTGAATTGCCGATGGAAGTGAAACACCGAAAAATTCGCCACCTGACTCAACGTGCTCACTGACAAGTCGCCTTCGAGATGGGCCTCGATGTAAGCGAGCACGGCATTGAAGCGTCGGGTGTAGGCGAAGTCGGTCGGCAGCTCGGACACTGGGTGAAAACTCCTGAGAAGTGCGGTCTGCAATAGCTTCGACGATTTCAGGTTGGGGGCGCCTAGCCGCAGTTGCTCAAAGCGTGCTGCAAAGGGTCAGGAGGTGTGCTGTTGGCGGACGACTTTCAATTCTTCTTTTCAGGTGGGAGCGCAGCCTCAATGAAAAACTTTGTTGCTTTGCCGAGGGCGAACATTGATCTGTCGAACTCATACATCTGATCTGCTCGATTGTCGCGAGGTACGACGCGGATCAGGCGCTGAACCCATTCGACATACCGCTCAACTTCCTCCGTCTTCACGCTGTCCTGCTTGTGTCGCTTGTCACTGAGATCCTGGTCGATCAGATACCTGAATGCTCGCAAACTGTGTTGGTCGGCTATCGGTTGAGATTCAGGTTGGGACAAGTGACGTCCAAACTGCTTGAAAACAGGTGCTTGGGTCTTTGGCGAAGGTATAGACACGCCATTACTCTCGACAATACCGGCAGCGATATGGCCGATTTTTCCTAGATCGTTCTGTTTCCATAGTGTTGCGACCATCAGACGTTCGAGAGGTGTTGTTGCGCACGCCAACAAATCATTTCTATCCATTCCAGCATAACCAGCCAGTGCCTCGAGATCTTCAGGCAGGAATTCCATTTTCAGCCGAGGATAGGTTTTTACTTCCAGATGGAATTTCTTTGCCAGGTCATCCTTGGAGACAAAACTGCCAAAGGGGCTGAGGCCTTTGGTTATTTCGTCGAGCCGCTTGTAGAGGCGAACCAGCGCGTTGCGAAGATTTTGCTGGTCTTTCGGGCAGTCTATTGAGGTTAATGAAAGCATCTTCCTTGAGTCTCATGAAATTGGATGTGCGAAAGCAAACGGGTGCAGGCAGATCGACGTCATTGCCTTGTTCGTTCGGCCACCGGCCAGTCTTTACCCGCATAGTGTGTCGGTGATGACGGGCGGTGACATGAGTTTGACGCATCGACACATTTAACGCCCGTGCGCCGCGTCCGCCAGTTGCCCGGCATCGACCCGCACAAACACCGAATCGCCAATCGCCGTCAGCACATCACCGGCGTACACCTCGCAGATCACCCGAGTCTTGCGCCCGACCTCGCCCTCGACCTTGGCGCGCAAGGTCAGCGGCACGCCCATCGGTGTGGGTTTGATGAATTTGATGCCGAGGTTGCCGGTCACGCAGTCGATGCGCGGCAGGCTGCCGGGTGCACGCTGTTCCTGGCGGTAGTGGTAAGCCATCGCTGTCCAGTTGGAATGGCAGTCGACCAGCATCGCCAGCAAACCGCCGTACACCAGATCCGGCCAGCCACTGTACTTGTCGTCCGGCAGGTGTTCGGCCATGACGTGCACGCCGTCCTCGTGCCAGGAACTTTTGACGTGTAACCCGTGAGGGTTGCGGCCGCCGCAGCCGTAGCAGACGCCTTCTGGGGCGGCGAGGTCTTGCAGGGGAGTTTCGAAACGAGGCATGTGTCTGGTCATCCTGAAGTGGTGAGCCCGGTCAGCGCTTCGTCGGGCGATTCGGCGCGGATCATTTCGCTCAAGGCCACCAGCAAGCGGTCGCCGGCGGTGTGGTCGTTCTGGTCGTTGACCCGTTTGAAA
Organism: Pseudomonas sp. AD21; assembly: GCF_002878485.1. NCBI lineage: Bacteria > Pseudomonadati > Pseudomonadota > Gammaproteobacteria > Pseudomonadales > Pseudomonadaceae > Pseudomonas > Pseudomonas sp. AD21. The sequence continues at coordinate 13,782 of NZ_NQYG01000037.1, read as the reverse complement.
TTGTCGATATCGATCAGCAGCAGGGCGCCGGGGTGCGTCGGGGAGGCGTCCTGCAGCAGACGCCGGGCGCGAACTTCGAGGGCGCGGCGGTTGTAGAGGGCGGCCAACGGATCACGGGCGGCCAGCCGGGCGTTCGCGGTCACGACTGCGGCGCGAGCCAGGTGTCGACGACCCGCCGATCCAGTTCTTCCCAGTAGGCCATGCCCAATACCCGCGTGGTGTTCAGCCCGCGCAGATAGCCGCGCAACTGATTGGCGGTGTCGCGCTTGAGCTGTGCATTGGTGATGTCATTGTCGAGCAACACGCTTTCGTACTGCACCAGATATTCGGCCACCCGCTCGCGAAAGTCGGGCAAGACCGCGTCGCGGATCAGGTCAAAGGTTCTCAATTGGGCTTCCTCACTGTTGTTTTAGGCATTGTGGATGAGTGTGTACCTGTCTTTATCGTGCGCAACTATCGCTAGAAGTAATAGTGACCATCACGAAACGCAAGTTCAGCTTTGTTGGCAATAGGCGGAAAATTGCCTTCATTGAACACGCAGCTCAAGGAAATTGCGCGATGAAGACACTGACCCGACTGGCGCTGATCGCCCTGCTGATGGGCGGCGTTGTGGCCACGGCACCGTCTTACGCAGACGACGCCTGTGCGTGTCATCTTCAACCGATCGCCGGCAGCGTCGCGACGTTGCAGCATTCGCAGAGCGTGGGTGTGTTGTACAGCGAAAACACCCGGGAAAACCTGCAGTACCTGACGCGTTATCACGACATGGCGCTGCACGGTGCCAAGGATGCGCTGGACTCGCAGATCCGCGCAGCCTTTGTACGTAGCTCCGATCCGGAGCTGGCCATCGACTGGTTGCTCAGCTCGTTGCAGCGCCAGTTCATGTCGGTGACCGTTTACGACGACCTCGATGCGCTGATTCAGGCGCACCCGGACATCGTGGTGAAACTCGACACCTTCAACCGCTTGCTGACCCAGCAGAACAGCCTGTTCGAAGCGCACTTCATTGCGCGTTTCTACGACGCCGACCTGCAGTACATCGGCAAGGCCGAAGGCTCCGTCGAAAAGCAGATCCCGTCGGTCTGGGTACACGACAAGGCAGCGCATGAGATTGCCGCGCAGATCGAGAAACAACGTGACCTGCAACTCAATGCCTTGAAGCAGTTCGATGCCTCGCTCAAGGCGCTGGTGGCTTCAAGCTGAACACTCAAAACATAAAGGGCAGCGGCGGCGCCGTGACGCTGAACCACTGCCAGTTGAACCGAACCTTTATTTTCAGGACTACACCGATGCGTTGTTTATTTGCCCCGACCCTGGCCGTTGCCGCGTTGCTGCTCGCCGGTTGCGCCTCCGCGCCGAACGACCCGACGCTGATCTTGCAGACCAGCAAGACCCCGGCGCAGTACGCCGATTGTGTGGTGCCGAAGCTGCAGCTCAGTGCGCTGAACCCGACTGTCTCGCAGACCCAGCGCAGCTACCGGATCGTGGTGCCGAGCAAGGTCTCCGCCGACAACGTGCTGGAAGCCTACAAGGCCGGCAGCGGCGGCAAAGTGTTCATCTACGAGCGCCATTTGCTGGCCTCCAACTTTCTGCCATCAAGCTTTGAACGCGCCGCCCAGGATTGCATCTGACCCAGGCTGCGAACTGTTTTAACCGAGCTCCTTTGGTTGGCCGCAACCAACCAATCCTTTGCCCCGCACCTCATTCGGTTGCGGGGCTTTTTTTGCCTGGATTTCTGTCTCAGGCGACGTCGATCACCACCTTGCCAAGCGCCGTGCCCTGTTGCACCGCGTCGTGCGCCTGTCGCGCCTGGCTGAGGCTGAAGCGTTCGGCATGCATCAACGGCTTGACCTTGCCTTCTTCGATCAATCGCGTGGCGTAGCCGAGAATTTCCGCGTGGTGCTTGCGCCCGACGCCGGTGAGCAGCGGCAGCAACACGAAAATCCCCGACAGCGTCGCACTGCGCAGCGAACCGGTGGCCAAATTGTGGGTGCCGAACGCCGCGCAACTGCTGACGTGACCGTAGAGCCGGATCGCCGCGAACGAATCATCCAGGCTCTTGCCGCCGACGGTGTCGTAGATCACGTCGAAACCCTTGCCATCGGTGAACTGGCTCACGTACTGCTCGACCGGCACGCTTTTATAGTCGATGGCGGTGGCGCCATAGCCTTCGACAATCGCGCGCTTGCCCGGCGACACCGTGGCGAACACATCAGCGCCCAGGGCCACGGCAATTTGCACCGCCATGTGCCCGACACCGCCCGCGCCGCCATGCACCAGCACCTTCTGACCGGTATGGACGTGCGCGCGGTCGACCAGACCTTCCCACGCCGTCAGGAACACCAGCGGCACTGCCGCCGCCTCACGAAACCCGAGATTCTTCGGCTTGAGCGCCACCAGATCAGCATCCACCGCCAGGTACTCGGCCAGCGACCCCGGCAAACCGCGTACACCACCGACCAAGCCGAACACTTCGTCGCCCACCGACAGATGGCTGACGTTGGCGCCAACGGCTTCAATCACGCCGGCCATGTCAGTTCCGAGAATCGCTGGCAGCTCCGGCATCGCGTACGGCGCATTGCCGGTGCGGATTTTATAGTCGATGGGGTTCACGCCACTGGCGACGATGCGTACCAGCACCTCATTGGCTTGCGGTACCGGGCGTTCGATCTGTGCTTCGCGAAAGGAGTTGTCGGCGTAGTCATCAAGGATCAACGCGCGAATGGTGGATTGGCTCATTACAACGCCTCGCTGTCATTTCAGGGAAAGGGGCCATGGTGAAACCTGCTGCCAGGTTTGTCGACCGGATACGCTTCGCTGTTACCCAGCGTAGTCGGCCCGTTGCGCAGCGCTATTGGAATATGGTTGTATCGCACAACTAATTTTCAGAGGTGGTCGGTCATGACGATTGCCCCAGCCTTGATTGAAGACATTCGCACGGCGTCGCGCACCATGGTGCGGGAACTGGGCTTCATGCGCGCCACGCTGGCAGCGACCGACTACTCCGCCTCGGGTGTCCACGCGTTGCTGGAAATCGAGGCAGGGGACGGTGTGAGCGCTGCGCAGTTGGCGCAAAGCCTGGGGCTGGAAAAGTCCAGTGTCAGCCGCATGGTCGGCAAACTGATCAAGGCCGGCGAGATCGAGGAACGTGCCGCCGCGGACGCTCGCGTCAAGCGCTTGCAGCTGACGCCGCGAGGCCGGCAGACCGTCGCCGCTATCCACGCCTTTGGGCAGGCGCAGGTCAGCAAGGCGTTGCAGGCGCTCAATCCCTCGCAGCAACAGAGCGTGGCGCAAGGCCTCACGACCTACGCCCACGCCCTCAAGACCATTCGCCTGGGCAGCGATCAAATACTCACACCGAACCTGCCCATCAGCACCGGCTACCGTCCGGGCCTGATTGGCCGCGTGGCGCAAATGCATGCCGATTACTACTCGCGGCATGCCGGTTTCGGCGCGGTCTTCGAAAGCCGTGTCGCCGGTGGCGTGGCAGAGTTTGTCGGGCGCCTTGATCAGCCGTGCAACCAGATTTGGGTGGCGACCCTCAACCAGCGCATCGTCGGTTCGATCGCGATCGACGGGCAGGACCTCGGCAACCAGCAAGCGCATTTGCGTTGGTTCATCCTCGACGATGGCTGTCGCGGAAGCGGTGTCGGCCGGCAACTGCTGAACGCGGCCGTAGCGTTTTGTGATCAGCAGGGCTTTGACGCCATTGCGCTCTGGACTTTCAAGGGCCTCGACGCCGCGCGCCGACTGTATGAAGCGTCCGGCTTCGAGCTAACCAGGGAAGAGCAGGGCAGCCAGTGGGGCACGCTTGTCACGGAACAGCAGTTCACTCGCAACCGGACGCGTCCGGCCGATTTACCCTGAAGGCTGATTCAGCGCCACCACGTAAGCGCTGAACATGTCCGCCAGCTCGTCGGCGAATGCGGTGATTTCCAGATCGGCGCGAGGGCTGGCGGAAAAATCCTTGCCCACCGAACTGAGCGTGGTCTGGATCAGCTCGCACGCCGCCGTGCGAGTTGGCTCACTGGCATTTGGCAGCAATTGCAGCATGAATGCGGTGAAAATCTGCCGTCCTGCCGCGCGTACTTCGTGAGCTTCGGGGGCATCGCGATACAGCGGCGCGGCGTCGTTCAGCGCACCGCGCATCTGCGCTTCTTCGCATTCCGAACGGATGAACGCCTGCACCAAGGTGCGCAGGCGCACCAGTGGCGGTTGTTCGCGGTTTTGCAGAATGCGTTGCAGCATCTGCGTGGTGTGCAGCCATTCATCACTCTGCAAACGGAACAGAATCGCCGCTTTGTTGGGGAAGTACTGATACAGCGAACCGATGCTTACGCCAGCCTTTTCCGCGACCCGTGCGGTGGTAAATCGGGTGGCGCCATGCTCGGTCAAAACCTGAACAGCCGCCTGCAGAATCGCCGCGACCAGATCAGTCGAGCGTGCCTGCTGCGGCTGTTTGCGCGAGGAAATACGGGCGGTTTGGCGATTGTTCATGGGCGGCTCGGGCCTCGGGGAAAACGCGAATAGCGGATCGGGTGAATCACTCGCATCATTTAAATGCGACGAATTACTCGCATCTTAATCGCCCATTGACGGAAAGCAATCATGACAACCCTGACTTCTGAGCCATTGGCCAGCCTGATCGAACGCCTATACAGCCAAGCCAGCGCCGCCACCAGCCCGCTGCTGGAAACGGTGTCTGGCGCGGAACGTGAACGCCTGATGCACAGCAAGACCGAGTACCTGAAACTCTATGCAATGCTCAAGGACCTGTGGCTGCCAGTCTCCCGCGACACCGGCAAGCTGTTGTACATGCTGGCGCGCAATGCCAGGGCCAAGGCGATTGTCGAGTTCGGTACCTCGTTCGGCTTGTCCACTCTGCACCTGGCGGCCGCGCTGCGTGACAACGGTGGCGGCGTGCTGATCGGCAGTGAATTCGAACCGGCAAAAATCGCCCTGGCGCGTCATCACTTCATCGAGGGCGGCGTCAGTGATCTGGTGCAGATCCGCGAAGGCGATGCACTCGTGACGCTCGCCAGCGACCTGCCGCCGTCAGTCGACCTGCTCCTGCTCGATGGCGCCAAGGCGTTGTATGGCGAGGTGTTGCACCTGGTGGAAAAACACCTGAAACCGGGCGCATTGGTGGTGGCGGATAACACCAACTATTGCCCGGATTATCTGGCTTACGTGCGTGCGCCGCAGAACGGTTACCTGTCGGTGCCGTTTGCCGATGACATCGAGCTGTCGATGCGACTGGGCTGAGATTTGGTTCTGCGCGGTAGAGAACCGCTACAAACGCATGCCCATTTCAACGGCGCGGGGTTCAAATCCGAACTCCGCATACATCCGCGCGGCGCGCGTATTGAATGGCCAGACAGTCAAACGCAGATCCTGGGCATCCTGTTCGATCGCCCAGTTTTTCACGAGATCCATCAGCCCGCGCCCTATGCCTTTGCCCGAAAACTGTTCGGCGACACACACCGAGCCGATGCGCACAACATTCTGCGGCTGCATCAACGGCCCTGAACTTGCGGACAGGCTGGCAGTGATGAACGCCACTGCTTGATCGCCGGCGCTGGCGATGAAAACAACATGTCCCGGCTTCTCAAAGAGACCTGACCAGTGAGGGCGATCGCGAGAAAACAGCTCGGTGGCAGGTGCATAGATATCGGGACGGGCAGCGTGGTGCACCTCGTTGAGCAATTGGCCCAACGCACACATGCTCAAGGCGTCATCGACCGTCGCGATTCGGTAAGTGATGGTTTCGTCCATGGGGTGCACCGCTCCTTGATTGCAGGGAAGTTTCTCAGGTTGGTGGTCTTTGTCTCAGGGTTGGGGGGATATTCCAACGGCGGGCCAAGCACAAAGTGGACGCTCGATCCGCAGTCGCTCAACAGGTGTTTCAGCGACCTTGCAGATGCTGAATTGTGCACACAAGACAGTCCGCGCATCGGCATGTTAAGTTTCAAAGAAATCAAGCAGTTGAATAGAAAGAGATCGATCGATATGTTGACCCTGCTTAAGGGAGAGAACAAAGGCTTGCAGGTCAAACCTCGCTGGCCGTCCTCTGAAGTGTTAATCGAAAACAATGTATTCGATAAGCTGATGGAGGCCCAGTCAAGGCTTCCTCCGACAATCCAGCTATTACTCGTCCGTGGATATGAAAGTAAAAGCAGTCATCTTGGTGCTTTCAGGGATCTATCAAGATGGCTGGGCATCAAGTTGTTTTGTGCCTGTTACCCAGGTCGTAAAGATGAAATAAACGAAATATTTGGCTCTAATGGGCATGATGTTGATGGGACCCATGTCGATATTTCAATCATCTTGAACGGGAAGAGACTGCGCTTTCTACCGCTGGGGGTTTTTACCTCACCAAGTCTTCAACACAAGAGGGCGGCGGAACACCTCTCTGTTGTTGAAAACGTCAAAAGTGTCTTGGAACAGTGCGGTTTCGTGATCCATAAAAACCCAACAGAAAGCATGCAGATTCATTGCGACTTCAAAGGGTGAACAGCCGATGAAATGATGGAGCCATATCTGCCTGCAGCAAAAATGTATATGGCGGACAAAGCACCCGCTGCGCCCTAAACCAGTTGCTCGACCAGGTACCGACTCGGTACTTCCCCCAACAACTGCTTGAACACGGTCGCAAATGCACTTGAGCTGCTATACCCCAACGTCATGGCGACCTCGGTGACCGACTGACCCTTGCCCAGCAGGACAACTGCAGCGAGCAGACAGGCCTGTTGTCGCCACTCGATATAGCTGATCCCGGTGTGCAATCGAAAATGTCGGGTAAAGGTACGCCGGCTCATTCCTGCACGTTGGGCCATGTCGTCGATACTCACTTCCAGCGAAGGCTGACTCAGAAACTTGCGACACACCAACGCCAGACGTGGCTCCGCCGGTAGCGGCGCATTGAGCGACAGCGCGGGCATCGCGGCAATCTCGTGCAACAGCAAACTCATCAAATGACCGTCACGTCCCTGGCTTGCATAGCGCGCAGGTACATCAATGGCTTTCAACAGCAACTGCCGCAACAATGGCGACACGTCGAGCACCTGACATTGCTCCGGTAGCGCAAGTCGTTGCGCCGCCTGTTTGCGGATATAGGTGTTGTGCAGGGTGACCGGGCCACGCATTTGCATGGAGTGGGGGAGTTGCGCGGGGACCCAGATACCGCGTTGGGGCGGAACCACCCAGTTGCCGTCATCGGTGAACACGGTGATCACCCCACTGGCGGCATACGCGAACTGGCCACGCTGATGATCGTGCAGCGGGAACAGCGTGCCGTCCGCGTAATCAACGGTGGTCACGACGGCATCGCGTGGCGTGTTCTGGTAAGGATGGCGGGTAATTTCTTGCATGGCCCGATTCTAATGAAAATTGGCCTGTGACTGAAAGCAGGCCAGCGCAATTGCTTGCATATTGCTCCCCGTACGAGCATTTCCGCTCGGCGTCGGGAACGATTGACCATGCAAAAGAAGCACCTTGTACTCGCTATTCTGGTAACAGCGGTCTGGGGATTGAATTTCCCCGTGACCAAGCTCGGCCTGGCGGGTATCGATCCACTGTTGCTGACAGCATTGCGTTTCACGCTGGCTTCGCTGCCTTGGGTATTTTTCGTGGAGCGCCCACGGGTGGCCTTTCGGTGGCTGGCGGCTTACGGGCTGATCTTTGGCGTAGCGATGTGGGCGTTGATCAATCAGGGAATCGCATGGGGAGTGCCGCCCGGCACGGCATCGCTACTGATCCAGTGCAGCGCATTTTTCACCTTGGGTTGGGGGGTGATTTTTTTTGGCGAGCATCTGGGGCGCGCACAATGGCTTGGCGCGCTGTTGGCATTCGCAGGGTTGCAGGGCATCGTACTGTGCAGTCCCGGTGATGCATCGAGGGCAGGGTTGGTCCTCGTCGTCATCAGCGCGATGGCCTGGAGTGTTGGCAACGTCATCATCAAAGTGTCGCAGGTGCGTGAGATCTTCGCATTCGTGGTGTGGGCCAGCCTGTTTCCGCCCATCCCGCTGATGCTGTTGACGTGGCTGTTGCATGGCTCGGCGCCGTTCAGCGCGCTGCCTTCTCAGCTCAATGCGCTGACCCTGAGTTCTATCGCGTTTCAGGTCTACGCCGCGACACATTTCAGTTATTGGGGCTGGAACCTGCTGTTGCGTGAATACCCGATCTCGCGTGTGGCACCGTTGTCGCTGTTGATTCCGGTGTTCGGCATCTTCAGTTCGATGGTCATCCTCGGCCAATACCCAGGCCCTGCGCAGTGGGGGTTGATCTTGTTGCTGCTGGTGGCGATCACTTTGGGTTCGGGGCACTGGCAGGCTGTATGGTTACGCCGTCGTGCGCGAATCATCTGATCCCCTGGATATCAGAGCAATCATCACTCCGGTGCCGTGTCCGTCGCGTTCATCTTCTGGATCACCAGTCCGATGAACGCCGACACGGAAAGCGGCAATTGCCGACGGCTCGGGTACAGCACGTTCAGGCCAAAGTTTTCAGGTCGGTATTGGGGCAGCACTGGCACCAGCGTACCGGCCTCGACTTCAAGTGCGGCCATCACCGGTGGGAGCAGGGCGATGCCGAGGCCGGCCAGCGCGGCTTTGCGCAGCGCCTGTGCGGTATTGCCGCTGAAGCGCCCGGCCACTTGTACGTCTTCTGCGCCGTGGGGACCGACCAACCGCCAGACGGCGTGGCCGCCTGGCTGCGCGGAGACCACGCAATCGTGGCTGGCCAGATCCTGCAAGGTCCGCGGTGCACCACGCGCGGCAATGTAGGCGGGGCTGGCGACCATCCCGACATTGCCCGGGTCGACGATCTGCCGGCCGACATAGCCTGAGTCGCGCAAGGGGCCACCACGAAAGGCGACGTCGATCTGCTCGGTGATCAGGTCGGCCTTCGTATCACTGAGCACAAAGTCCAGGCGCACTCGCGGGTGCGCGGCGAGAAATTCGCTGACCCATTCCATCTGGAAAAAATCGAAGAAATCCGCAGGCGCCGCTACCCGCACCAGGCCACTGGGCTCGTTGCTGCCCGACATCAACTCCTGTCCCGCCTCGAGCAAGCCGTCCACCGCGCTGACGCAACGCTCATGAAAGTCCTGACCGGCGCTGGTGAGGGTGAGTTTGCGGGTAGAGCGTTGCAGCAGCCGCGTGCCGAGTTGTTCCTCAAGCTGCTGGATGCGCCGACTCACGGTGTTGGACGGCATGCCCCGGCGCCGCGCCGCCTCGGCAAAGCTGCCGCTGCGGACCACCTGCACAAACATGGCGATGTCATTGAGGTCGAGCATGGCGAAGATTCCTGATGCTGATGGACGAGTGCAATCCAATTATATCGGCTAATAAAGTAATCGATCTGGCTCTATTGTTGCGCTATCGGGCCGAGAGGCTCCCACTTTCCGTGAGCAATCATCATGATCCCTGCGCAATCACTGCACACCGCTGCACCTCCTGACACTGCACACGACTCCGTCTCTCACCGCGCCATCAGCTATCGCACCACCGGCAGCGGGCACGGTGCGATCGTCCGGCTGATGAGCCCCGGTGATCTGGGACACCGGGTCAAGCCATTCGTGTTCCTTGATCTGTTTGAAGGCGAGAGTTCGTTCATCAACGGCATGCCCATGCACCCGCACTCGGGCATTGCCACCATCACCCTGATCACCGAAGGCAATTTGCGTTTCGAGGATGCCGGGTCGGGCAAGGGCATGATCGATTACGGCGGTGTCGAATGGATGCGCGCGGGCGGTGGCGTCTGGCACGGCAAGGAAATGTCAGTCGGCACGTCGAAGCGGATTCAGGGGTTTCAGCTGTGGATTGCCCTGCCGCCAGAGCTGGAGAACGCCAGTGTCGACAGCCAATACCTGGAGTCGAGTGCGATGCCCGAAGCGGGGCCGGCACGGGTGATTCTGGGCTCTTACCAGGGGGTGCAAAGTCCGGTTCGCGCGCCCGCTGGCATGAATTACTTGCTGGTCACGCTGCGAGCCGGCGAGTCCTGGCGTTACGTCCCGCCGCGGGGGCATGAGTCGTTGTGGTTGAGCGTCAGTCGCGGCGCACTTTGTGCCCCGAACGTGGTGATGGCGGGCGAAATGGTGGTCTTCGAACCCGGTAGCCAGGCGGTCACCCTGCAGGCGATGCAACAGGATGCGGTGTTCGTGATTGGCTCGGCGCAGCCTCATCCCTACGAGTTGGCGCTGGGAAATTACTCGGTACACACCAACCGCCAGGCGCTGCGCGCAGAGGAAGCAAATATTGCCGAGATTGGTGCTCGATTGCGCGAGTACCTGAAGCAGCCCCAGCAATCGACCTCTGTGCCGGTTTTCAAATGAACAGCACCGTGTTTGCGGTTGAAGCCCTTTTTCAGGAACGACAATGTTAGAACATCGATTGAAGGCCGATCTTGGCGGCGGTGATTTTGGCTGGCTCAAGGCGCGGCATCATTTCAACGTCACCGCCAAAGGCAATCCTGCGCACCGTCCGCTGGGTGCATTGGTGGTCTGGAACGACGACGAGATTGCCCCGGGCACCGGGTTCCCCCTGCATGGGCACGACAGCATGGAGATCGTCAGTTACGTCCTCGAAGGTGCCGTGAGTCACCGCGACAGCGCAGGCGGGCAGGGCCGCACCGTGGCCGGCGACGTGCAGAGGTCAACTGACCTGGCCAGAACCCTCTGAACTGGCCCGCCGTGATGACGTTGCGCAGCAACTGTGGCGGGACAGCGCGGTGTTGACCGGCATGGATTGACTGACTTCAAGTCAGCTCTGTCATTGCTTGGGCTGCCAGGCGGTAGAACCCGCTGCCGCCTTGAACTTCGCCCGATTCTGCGCGGTGGCCGGTGGCTCCGAGTCGCCAAAAATTGCCTTGAGCCAGTGCCCGTCGGTAGGGTTGGGAAAGATGATGAACTTGCGCCCGAACTGCTCCTTGTCTTCGGTCATCAGGCGGGTGCGCTGTTTGACGTCAGCGACGTAGTACTTGCGCTTGAAGTCGTTGAGGTTGTCTCCCAGCATCACCACCACGTCGTAATCCTTGGCGATCTCCTGTTGACGCGGCTCCTTGTTGGAACTGTCGCGGTAAACCGTCAGGTGTTTCTCGTCGGCCACCGGCAGATTGTTTTTGCGCAGATTCGCCAAGGCGTACTCGTAGGTTTTTTCGCCCTGGTCACGGCTGGTGACGTAGAAAATCTCAACACCTTTCGATTGCGCATAGCTCAGGAAATCCACCGCGCCGGGCGTGGCAACCGGGCCATTGTCGGCCACCCACTGATCCCATGCTGCGTCGTCGAAAAACTCCTTGTCGGCATTGATCATGTAGCCCCAATAGCTGTTGCTGCTCAGCACGGTGTCATCGACATCGCTGATGATCGCCAATGGCCGATCGCCCGGCTTGTGCGCCTGCAGCGCTCGGTCCAGTTGCATTCGGGCGACGTTGAAACCTTGGTAATAAAGCGCCTCGAACTCGGCGGCGGTCTGCTTCCAGGCGACGGCGGCGGTCAGAAGGTTTGATGGCGGGCTGGCGGCTTCTTCGGCAAAGGTGGGAGCGCCATGCAGCATCAGTAGAGAGAGGAACAGGGGGGAGATCTGGTTTGTTTTTATTTTCACGTTCGAGCCCTTAAAACGCGGATTGAGCCACTGCGGCCAATGCTGCCAGAGTGTTCTATCTCAGCCGGGATCCGGGCTCAACGCAGGTGTCGCGTTTGTGGATCAATCGGGCGTAATTTCTGTCATTTATCTGTCATAAAGCCCGGAGTGGCGCGCTACGACTCAGCGCTGCTCTTCAGGCATCACGATATTTGACTCGATTTTCTTGCCGATGCTGATGCGCGGTTCGGTCGAATAGCCCAGTGCTTCATAAAAGGCTTTGACACTTTCATTGGTGCTGACGATTTGCAGATGGATCTTCATGCAGCCGCGCGCCGTCAACGCAGCCTCGGCATGACGGACCCGCTGTATCCCGACACCTTGCCTGCGATGCGACGGGTGCATCGCCACTGAATACAACCATCCACGATGACTGTCGTATCCGCGAGAACGCTGCCAATCACTTCAGGCCCGGACAAGGCCACAAAGAAAAGCCTATCAGTGGCGGCTAATACCGATCAGTTAAGCGCAGATCCTCTGTGGGAGCGGGCTTGCTCGCGAAGGGGCCGCGTGCTGATCCAATAGCTGACGCGCACCGCTGAGCGCGGTGGCTTGTTTTGGGATTACACCCGGGGTATCGCGCTGGCGTGCTCGCTCAGCCCTCTACTGGGTGGATTTTATCTGTACCGTTTGGACGTGGCCTTGAGCCGGCCAGACCTGTTCTATTTGCGTTACATGGATGACGTGTTGGTGCTGGCAGCCACACGCAACAAGCTGCGACAGGGCATCTGCGTGGTCAATCGCCTGTTTGATGAACTCGACCTGCAGAAACACCCGGACAGAACCCAACTTGGACCTATCGAGCGGGGCTTCACCTTCCTGGGAAAGCGTTACCCCGTCCAATAGTCTCCTGTGTTAACGTCGGCCTATCGAAAAAACGCCAGCTTTAGGAGCAAGCGACCAGCACCACCGGGTTAAAGGGCGGTGCCGGGCGTGGATTACCGTTTTTTCGTATCAGAGCTCTATCTCAGGTCACGCGAATGAATGCGTTTCCGGGGAGGACTAAGCGCAGGGCTTCGCGTGCCGGGTAGAGAGGTGTGCCCGGGGTTATTTGAACCCATGCGGTGCTTTCGTCGGGATCTGGGTGCGACGTTTTAGAGGGTAGGCACCACGTCTCGCGGGTGTTCGGCCACGGATAGGTGCCGGGGGGTGTGACGGGGTACCAACCGTATATGCGTTCGAAATTCGCGGGAACCGCGTTCATGCAAGTCAACACCTCGCTGTACTCGACGCCCCCCTGATCGCGGACCCAGGTGAGGGCGTCCCATCCATTCAAGTGTCCAACCCGCTGTACGATCCGGTACACGTTGGACACCGTCACATCGTAACTCGCCGACTGATTATATCGGTCGGTCACTGTCACGCGTGTCGTTCCCCTCTTCATCCCGGAAACCTTTCCATCCCCATCCACACTGGCGATACTCGGGTCTGCCGATGTGTATGTGAAGGGCCCGGTGCCTTGGCTGGGGTGACGGGTTTCAACGTTTCCTGCAACCTCCTTCGTCGGCCAGCCATAGTCCTGAATCAATTTGAGCCCATCCAGCACCATCGGCGTGGGATCGATAATCAACTCGGGGGCCTTTGCCACCGTCACGGTGTGTGGCGCTGACACCGTCTCCGAGCCATACCGGGCTTTGGCGGTCAGTCGGTGCGAACCGTCCGCCAGGTTCAGCAGCGTATGAGTCCAAACACCACTGGCGTTGACAGTGCTCCTGCCTTTGGTGGCTGGGCCATCAAAGATCTCGACCTCCAGATTCGCGGTCGCCGTACCGGTCAAAACGAGGGTGGTGTCGATGGTGGTGGCGCCGTCGGGGATGTCGTTGCCCTTGGAGTCTTTCACTGTGGTGATAACAGGTATCACCGCGATGGCCACATTAAAGGTCCTGGCGGCCGACTCTGGATTGCTGCCATACAGGGCTTTGGCGGTCAGGCTATGCGCCCCGACGCCCATGCTCTGAACCTTGTAGGTCCAGACACCACTGGCGTTGACCGTGCTTCGACCTTTGGACGTGGCGCCGTCAAAGATCTCGACCTCAAGACCCGCAGTCGCCGTGCCGGTGAGGTCGACGGCGTCGTTGACGATGGTGGAGTCGTTGGCGACTTCGTTGCCGTAGGCGTCCTTGACCGAGGTGATGACGGG
>NZ_NQYG01000036.1:43930-55233 GCF_002878485.1 Pseudomonas sp. AD21 | reverse complement strand
CCACAGTAGGAATGCATTCCAGATGTAGAAGCTGCTGGCCCCTTCGCGAGCAGGCTCACTCCTACAGGGGAACGCATTCCCAATGTGGGAGCGGGCTTGCTCGCGAAGGCGTCAGTTCAGACGCTACCGGCCTCAAGGTGAGACATGGTACGGATTGCGCGGATCATGATTCCAGTCCAGAAACGGCTTGCCCGTCTCCATTGGCACCATCTCGATGCAGTCCGCCACCGGGCAGGTGATCTGGCACAGATTGCAGCCCACGCACTCATCATCGATCACTTCATATATATGCGTGCCGTCCGCCTGTTTCAGGCTGCTGATCGCCTGGTGTGAAGTGTCTTCGCAAGCAATGTGGCAGCGCCCGCAACCAATGCACGCCTCTTGGTCGATCTTGGCGATCACCTGATAGTTGATATCGAGGTACTTCCAGTCCGTGGTATTGCCCACCGCGCGCCCGGAAAACTCGGCAATGTTGGCGTAGCCCTGACTGTCCATCCACCGCGACAGCCCGTCCTTCATTTCCTCGACAATCCGGAAACCGTGCAGCATCGCCGCCGTGCATACCTGTACTGCGCCGCTGCCGAGCGCGATGAATTCCGCCGCGTCACGCCAACTGCCGATGCCACCAATGCCGCAGATCGGCAGGCCCTGGGTCTGCGGATCGCGGGCAATCTCGGCAACCATGTTCAGCGCAATCGGCTTCACCGCCGAACCGCAATAACCGCCGTGGGTGCTTTTACTGCCAACGGTGGGCAAGGCGACCATGTGTTCCAGGTCGACGCTGGTGATCGAATTGATGGTGTTGATCAGCGACACCGCATCGGCGCCACCGCGATGCGCAGCGCGGGCGGCGACGCGGATGTCGGTGATGTTCGGCGTGAGTTTGACGATCACCGGCAGCGAGCAATAGGTCTTGCACCAGCGCGTCACTTGCTCGACGTACTCCGGCACCTGACCGACCGCCGCGCCCATGCCGCGCTCGGGCATACCGTGGGGGCAGCCGAAATTCAGCTCGATGCCGTCGGCACCGGTGGCTTCCACCAGCGGCAGGATGTGTTTCCACGATTCCTCGACGCACGGCACCATCAGCGAGACGATCAGCGCGCGATCCGGCCAGTCTTTTTTGACCTGGGTGATCTCGCGCAGGTTGATCTCCAGCGAGCGGTCGGTGATCAGTTCGATGTTGTTGATCCCCAGCACTTCGCGGTTGTTGCCGTAGTGTGCCGAGTAACGCGACGAGACGTTGACCGCTGCCGGGTCCTCGCCGAGGGTTTTCCAGACCACGCCACCCCAGCCGGCCTCGAAGGCGCGCACCACGTTGTAGGCCTTGTCGGTCGGCGGGGCAGAGGCCAGCCAGAACGGGTTGGGGGCTTTGATACCGGCGAAGACAATCGAGAGATCGGCCATTTACGCAGCCTCCACGTTGAGCATCAGTTGCGTGTTGATCGCCTCGGCGGCGCGTTTTCCATGCTGCACCGCTTGCACGGTGAGATCCTGATCGAGGCTGGTGCAGTCGCCGCCGGCATACACTCCGGGGATGCTGGTGCGCAGGTTGTCATCGACCTGAATCCGTTCGTCCTGACGCTTGAGTTCGCGCGCCAGCGGGTCGCCGAGGGCGCTGCTGTCGAAGGCCTGGCCGATGGCTTTGAAAATCGCGTCGGCCGCCAGTTCGAAGGTTTCGCCCGTGGTTTGCAGGCGACCGTCGACCAGGTGCGTGCGGGCGAAACGCATGCCGCGCACCTTGCCTTGCGCGTCGAGCAGCACTTCATCCGGTTGCGCCCAGGTCAGCAGGCGCACCTGATTGGCTTTGGCGATGTCTTGTTCGTGACCGGTGGCGCCCATGTCCGCCGCGCCACGGCGATACACCAGATTGACATCGCGGGCACCGAGGCGGGCCATTTGCACGGCCATGTCGATCGCCGTGTTGCCGGCACCGAGGACAATGCAGCGCTCGGCCAGCGGCAGTTGCGTCAGGTCATCGGCTTGGCGCAGTTCGCGGATGTAGTCGGTGGCGGCGAGTAAACCAGGCGCGTCCTCGTGCGGCAGGCCGAGCTGCTTGCTGGCGTTGAGGCCGAGGCCGAGAAATACCGCGTCGAACTGCTGATGCAATTCGCTGAGGGTCAGGTTGTCGCCGAGTTTCTGCCCGTGACGGATTTCGATACCGCCGATCTGCAGAAGGAAATCCAGCTCCTTCTGCGCGTAGTCGTCGACCAGTTTGTACTTGGCGATCCCGTATTCGTTGAGGCCGCCAGCCTTCTCCCGCGCTTCGAAAATCACCACGTCGTGGCCGCGCATGGCGCTGCGGTGGGCGCAGGACAAACCCGCCGGCCCGGCGCCGACCACGGCGATGCGCTTGCCGGTGCTGGCCGAACGCTGGAACGGATGCTCGGTGAAGTGCGCGTTGTCCACGGCGTAGCGTTGCAGCAGGCCGATCAGCACCGGCGCGCATTCCTGGGCGTTGTTGCGCACGCAGGCTTGCTGGCAGAGGATTTCGGTCGGACAGACCCGCGCACAACTGCCGCCGAGGATGTTCGCCGAGAGGATTTTCTGCGCAGCACCGGGTACGTTGTCCTGGTGGATATTACGGATGAACGACGGAATGTCGATCTCGCTTGGGCACGCGTTGACGCACGGCGCGTCGTAGCAATACAGGCAGCGCGACGCTTCCAGGTGCGCCTGCCGGGCATTGAGCGGCGGCGCCAGATCGGTGAAGTGGCCGGCGAGGGCGGCCGCGCTTTCATGCGGGTGCGGGAGATGGTTCAGGGTCTCGATCACGGTTTTGTGCCTCACGGTTATTGAGGTTCTCTGCCTCTGTCGGGCAGTGGTTGATCGTTCCCACGCAGAGCGTGGGAACGATCATTTATGAGGCCGAAGGCCTGGATTTCAGCGTTTCACAGCTGTCGGCTTATGTAACTCAGCCCGCTTGCTCAGCAAATCAAACACGGCCGGATACGCCGGCCGTTCGATATACCGCCCGGCCCCGCGCTCGGCGCGCAGATCACCGTCGGCCCAGACCACTTTGCCCTGGCTGATGGTGTGGCTTTGCACGCCGCGCACGGTCTTGCCCTCGAAGATGTTGAAGTCCACCTGCTGATGGTGGGTCTTGGCGGATATGGTGCGGGTGCCTTGCGGGTCCCACAGCACCAGGTCGGCATCGGCGCCGATGCGAATCGCACCTTTGCGCGGGTAGAGGTTGAAGATCTTTGCCGTGTTGGTGGAGGTCAATGCGACGAAGTCCTGCATCGACAAACGCCCGCTGTTGACGCCTTCATCCCACAGCACTGCCATGCGGTCTTCGATGCCGGCGGTGCCGTTGGGGATCTTGCTGAAATCGTCGCGCCCGGCGGCTTTCTGTTCGGCGCAGAAGCAGCAATGGTCAGTGGCGGTGGTGTGCAGATTGCCGCTTTGCAATCCATGCCAAAGTGCCTCTTGATGGCCGCGCGGACGGAACGGCGGGCTCATCACGTAACCGGCGGCGGTCTGCCAGTCCGGGTGCTGGTAAACGCTGTCGTCCAGCAGCAGATGCCCGGCCAGCACTTCGCCGTACACCGGTTGGCCCTTGCTGCGCGCATAGGTGATTTCGTCGAGGGCTTCCTTGGTCGAGACGTGCACCAGATAGAGCGGTGTGCCGATGGTTTCGGCGATGCGAATCGCCCGGCTGGCGGCTTCACCTTCGACTTGCGATGGCCGTGACAGCGGATGCGCTTCCGGCCCGGTGATGCCCTGGGCCATCAGCTTGCGTTGCAGGTGATAGACCAGCTCACCGTTTTCTGCGTGCACGGTCGGCACTGCGCCGAGCTCCAGGCAGCGCTCGAAGCTCGCCACCAGCGTGTCATCGGCGGCCATGATCGCGTTCTTGTAGGCCATGAAATGCTTGAAGCTGTTGATCCCGTGATGGCTGACCAGTTCGGCCATTTCCTCACGCACCTGCTCGCTCCACCAGGTGATCGCGACGTGGAAGCCATAGTCGGACGCGGACTTTTCCGCCCAGCCGCGCCACTGATGAAACGCTTCCATCAGCGACTGCTGCGGATTGGGAATCACGAAGTCGATGATCGAGGTGGTGCCGCCGGCCAGACCGGCCGCCGTGCCGCTGTAGAAGTCTTCACTGGCCACGGTGCCCATGAAGGGCAGTTGCATGTGGGTGTGCGGATCGATGCCGCCGGGCATCAGGTATTGACCGCTGCCGTCCAGCACGTCGGCGCCGGCGGGAATATCAAGGTTTTCACCGATGGCTTTGATCACTCCGTCGGCGCAATAGACGTCGGCGCGGTAACTTTCATCATGGGTAACAACGGTGGCGCCACGGATCAACAGAGACATTCCGAGTTCCTCGTAGGCATGACCGACTGGTGCCGGTTCTAAATGTTTTATTGATGTACAGCGATGATCGGCGTATTCCTGTCAGCGCTGTCAGGAATAGAAGCTAGTCGCAGTTATGCAATTGATCAAGATTATTTTTTATAAGCTTATATCTATCTTAAGCTAATGAAAAATAACGATAAAAAATGTAAATCACCAAAGTGGTGAGGCTGTTCACCATTTTGACGCACTTGACAGGATGGAAATATGAGCAAGATTTCCTATGTGAAATCAGCCGCTTGAAGTTGAGCTGCGGTCGATCGCCAAGAATGAAAAAAAGTGCAGTGCACCAGATTGAGTCCTGACAGTTCGAGCAACTTGGCAAACGTTTGGCCTGAGCGTGCAGACAAGTTTTCGCGGAATCACCGGTGAATAAATTAAAAACGAGCAATATCAGAAAGTTGCAATGTATTTGTAATACGGCCCTGGCGCTAAGCGGGTAAACCGGCACGTTTATTGATGCCGCCGCTGACACCATGGCCGGTACACGAAAGTTGTCAGTTCCTCCGGCCATCGTCCGGTTCGCCCCTTGGTGCGCAGCCGCCTGATGAGCAAAAAAATAATCAGAAGAACAGTGGAGCGGCCATGCAACAGAACAGATCGCAAGTGACCGAGCGCGACGGCTTGTTCGAACTCGAAGCCGGCAGCGACGTCCTCGACAGTCCCCGTTACAACCACGACATGGCACCGACCAAGGTGCGCGAACGAACCTGGAACAAATGGCACATCACCGCGCTGTGGGTCGGCATGTCGGTGTGCGTGCCGACCTACACCCTCGGTGGTGTGCTCACCGCGTATTTCGGTCTGAGCGTTGGTGAAGCGCTGATGGCGATTCTGCTGGCCAACGTCATCGTGCTGATCCCGCTCACGCTCAACGCCTTTCCCGGCACCAAGTACGGCATTCCATTCCCGGTGCTGTTGCGTTCGTCGTTCGGCGTGCTCGGCTCCAACGTGCCGTGCCTGATTCGCGCGCTGGTGGCGTGTGGCTGGTTCGGCATCCAGACTATGTTCGGCGGTCTGGCGATCCACCTGTTTCTCGGCTCGATCTTCGACGGCTGGAAATCCCTCGGCGGCACCGGCGAAGTGATCGGCTTCATGATCTTCTGGTCGCTGAACCTGTGGGTGGTGATCCGTGGCGCCGAGTCGATCAAATGGCTGGAAACCCTGTCCGCGCCGTTGCTGGTGGCGGTCGGCGTCGGCCTGCTGATGTGGGCGATGCCCAATGTGTCGATGACCGAGCTGTTGGCGATTCCACCGAAACGCCCGGAAGGCGCCAGTGTGGTCAGTTACTTCGCCGCCGGGCTGACGGCGATGGTCGGCTTCTGGGCCACGCTGTCGCTGAACATTCCTGACTTCAGTCGTTACGCCAAGAGCCAGAAGGACCAGATCCTCGGGCAGATTTTCGGCCTGCCGCTGACCATGTTCCTGTTCGCTTCGCTGGGTGTGGTGATGACCGCCGCGTCGGTGAAACTGGTGGGCGTGACCGTGTCTGATCCGGTCAGTCTGATCGGCCATATCCAGAGCCCAGTGTGGGTCGCGGTGGCCATGGCGCTGATCATCATCGCCACGCTGTCGACCAACACCGCGGCGAACATTGTTTCGCCGACCAACGACTTCCAGAACATCGCGCCCAAGGTGATCAACCGCACCAAAGCGGTGTTGCTCACTGGTTTCGTCGGGCTTGCGCTGATGGCCCATGAACTGCTGAAAAAGCTCGGGCTGATCGTTTCCGATGTCAGCCTGGAGACCGTGTATTCCAACTGGCTGCTGGGCTACTCGAGCCTGCTCGGGCCGATCGCCGGGATCATGGTGGTGGACTATTTCCTGATCAAGAAACAGCAACTGGACCTGGCCGGGTTGTACCGCGACGACGTGTATCCGGCATGGAACCGGGCCGGGTTTGTCGCGTTTGGCGTGCCGGTGGTGCTGACCCTGCTGTCGCTGGGCAGCACCGCGTTCAGCTGGTTCTACAGCTACGGCTGGTTCACTGGCTCGGCGCTCGGAGGGTTGATCTATTACGGGTTGTGCGCGATGCGGGCACAGCCTTCTGCTGTGAAATCACCGGTGTAGCAGATGATCGTTCCCACGCTCTGCGTGGGAATGCAGCCCGGGACGCTCCGCGTCCCCACAGCGGACGCAGAGCGTCCATGGATGAATTCCCACGCAGAGCGTGGGAACTATCGAGAAGAAAACTGCCTGAGGAGATCCCCATGAACGCAGCCGTAGACGTTCTGCAATCCACCCATCAGCACATCAACCGCGATCGCCTCTGGGCCTCGCTCATGGAACTGGCCAGGCTCGGCGCCACGGTCAAGGGCGGGGTCTGTCGCCTGGCCCTGACCGATCTCGACCGCCAGGCCCGCGACCTGTTCGTGCAATGGTGCGAGGACGCCGGGTGCAGCGTCACGGTGGATGAAGTCGGCAACATTTTCGCCCGTCGCCCGGGGCGCAATCCCGACCTGCCGCCGGTGATGACCGGCAGCCACATCGACACCCAACCCACCGGCGGCAAGTTCGACGGCTGCTTTGGCGTGCTCGCTGGTGTCGAAGTGCTGCGCACCCTCAATGACCTCGGCGTGGAAACCGAAGCGCCGCTGGAAGTGGTGGTCTGGACCAACGAAGAAGGTTCACGCTTCGCCCCGTGCATGATGGGTTCCGGGGTGTTCGCCGAGAAATTCACCCTCGAAGAAACCCTGGCCAAGGTCGATGCCGACGGCGTGACTGTCGGCGAAGCCCTGAACGCCATCGGCTACGCCGGGCCGCGCAAAGTCAGCGGGCACAAGGTCGGCGCTTATTTCGAAGCGCACATCGAGCAAGGCCCGATCCTCGAAGATGAGCAAAAAACCATCGGCGTGGTGCTCGGCGCATTGGGGCAGAAGTGGTTCGACCTGAAACTGCGCGGCGTCGAAGCCCACGCCGGCCCGACGCCGATGCACTTGCGCAAGGACGCGCTGGTCGGCGCCTCGGTGATCGTCGGCGCGGTCAATCGCGCTGCTCTTGGCCATCAACCCCACGCCTGCGGCACCGTCGGTTGCCTGCAAGCCTATCCTGGCTCGCGCAACGTCATCCCCGGCGAAGTGCGCATGACCCTCGACTTCCGCCATCTGCAACCGGCGCGCCTGGATTCGATGATTGCCGAGGTGAAGCAGGTCATCGACGCCACCTGCGAAGAACATGGCCTGACCTATGAACTGACCCCGACCGCCGACTTTCCGCCGCTGTACTTCGAACAAGGCTGCGTCGAAGCCGTGCGCGGTGCGGCGAAAGGCCTGGGGCTGTCGCACATGGACATCGTCAGCGGCGCCGGCCATGACGCGATCTTCCTCGCCGAACTCGGCCCGGCCGGGATGATTTTCGTGCCGTGCGAGGGCGGCATCAGCCACAACGAAATCGAGAACGCGGCGCCAGACGATCTGGCAGCCGGGTGCGCGGTGTTATTGCGGGCGATGCTCGCCGCTTCGGCGGCGGTGGCAGCGGGGCAGCGCGCGGCCTGACTTCATATCGTCACGCAGATGTGCGACGTTGCCGGCCCTGTAATATTGGCCAGGGACGCGCAATGTCGCCCATCACCGTGATCACTTCAGGCTCGGCCTATCTGGACATCGACGCCTACGCCTGTTGCATCGCCTACGCAGAATTGCTCAACCTGCAAGGCGTTCCCGCCCGCGCCGTCAGTAGCGCAGCCCCCAACAGCAGCGTATCGCCAACCGTTTTGAGTTGGGGCGCTGCTTTTCAGCACTACACACCGCAAGCAAACGACGAATTCGTGCTGGTCGATGTTTCCGACTTTCAGCATTTCGACCCGCTGGTGGTGCTCGACCAGGTGGTGGAGGTCATCGATCATCACCCGGGTTTTGAACGGTACTGGGCTGAGCGACTGGGTTGCGCCGCCGACATCCGCCCGATAGGCGCTGCGGCGACGCTGGTCTTTCAGCGCTGGCAAGCCGCCGGCCTGCTATCGCGAATCAGCGAGCCAAGCGCGGCATTGCTGGCCACGGCGATCCTCGACAACACGCTCAACTTCACCGGGCAGATGACCACCGAGCTGGATGTTCTGGCTTATGAATTGTTGGTGCAGCGGGCGAATCTGGCGGCTGACTGGCCCGAGCAGTATTTCCTCGAATGTCAGGCAGCCATCGAAGTAGATCTACAGGGCGCGTTGGCGGCGGATCTGAAACGCTTCAACCCGGCCAGCAATTTGCCGCAGGTTTTCGCACAAATGACGGTGTGGGATGCCGACGGGTTGCTTCACAAACATCGCAACGAGATCTGCGGCTGGATGGCCGGGCAGGGCGAGGACTGGTTGCTGAACGTCATCAGCATCCGTGACGGCAAGAGTTGTTTGCTGGCTGAGCCGCTGGTCAGCCAGCAGAGGTTGAATCGGTTGCTGCCACTGGAGTGGCAGGCATCCGTGGCGATTGTGAAACCGTCGATGCTGCGCAAGGAACTGTTGAAGCTGGGACTGAACCTCAACCCGGTCTGATGCGCTGATCAACCTGGGCGGTCATTCTTGCTCGCAGTGCCCTGGCGACGGTCGGGGCCGTCGGGGTTGCCCACATCCAGCAACCGGCGTTCGACCAACACATTCTCCAGTGCCTGACGCTCGACCGGCGCCATTTGGTGTTCACGCTTTTTCAGCTCCAGCAGAATCGGGCTGGACCAGGTGCGATAAGTCTGTTCGATGTTGCGACGCGACGTCATCAGTCTCTCCTTGATCAAGAGCCCGGTATAGCTGGCAGGGGCTCAATCCGATGAGGGATTAACGTTAGTCGACAAACCCCGAGTCCGCGAATACACCGCCATCCCCTGTAGGCGCGAGCAAGCCCGCTCCTACTGGGGGAACGAGGTGGTGCGGGAATTTATGTTCGGCACGATCACGCACGGCTGCGGTCGTAATCTTCACACGTGCATTCCCTGTGGAGATCCAATGAGCCAGGAAGTCCTGACCCGCGAAACCAATCGTCGGCAGTTGCAGCAGATCATCGCCGGGCTGTCCGACGGGGTGATTCTGCTGGAGCTCGATCAGAGCATCCTCTGGGCCAATGAGGCGGCGTTGGCCATGCACGGCGTCAGTCGGATCGGTGAGCTTGGCACTAACGCCGATGAGTACGCCAAGCGCTTCACGCTGCGTTATCGCAACAACCACCTGCTGCCGCCGGATAACTACCCGATCAGCCGCGTCGCCCGCTGTGAAGTGTTCAGCGACGTACTGATCGAAATGTGCGCGGTGAATGACCCGGAACGCGTCTGGGTGCACAGCGTTCGCAGCATGGTGCTGACTGACCGCGAGGGGCAGCCGGAGTCGCTGGTGCTGATCATGAGCGACGTCACCGACTGGGCCAACGCCGAGCAGCGCTTCGAGAAAACCTTCAATGCCAACCCGGCGCCGGCGGTGATCTGCCGCCTCAGCGATTTGCGCTACATCAAGGTCAATCCCGGTTTTCTGGAGATGACTGGCTACACCCGCGATCAGGTGATCGGCACTTCGGCTTATGAAATCGACATCTTTGAGCAGGCCGAGAAAAAGGATCTGGCGATTCAGCGTCTGCGCGACGTCGCGACCATCCCGCAGATGCAGGCCGAACTGCGTCTGCCCGATGGCGGCAGCAAGCAGGTGATCGTTGCCGGGCAACCGCTGCAACTCAATGACGAGGACTGCATGCTGTTTTCCTTCGTCGACATGGAACTGCGGCACAAGGCCGAAGTGGCGCTGCGCCAGAGTGAAGAACGCTTTGCCAAGGCGTTCCGCCTGACCCCGGTGCCGATTCTGATCTGCAGCGCCGACGAGCAGCAGGTGATCGATGTCAACCAGGCGTTCCTCGACACGCTGACTTACGACAGCGAAGACGTCGTCGGTAAAACCGTGACGCAGCTGAATTTCATCGATGACGACGGTGCCCGCGCCCGGTTGCTGACCGCGCTGGCGAAAAACGGTCGGGTGGACCGGGTCGATGTGCAGGTGCGCAAGAAGGACGCGGACCTGCTGGAGTGCGCGGTGTCCGCCGACACCGTGAATATTCAGGACACGCCGTGTTATCTGCTGGTGCTGATGGACATCACCGAGCGCAAGCGCACCGAGCTTGAGCTGGTGGCGGCGATTGAAGAGGTGATGAAAGACGCTTCGTGGTTCAGCCGTACGCTGATTGAGAAACTGGCCAATGTGAAGAAGGTCAACTCGCCACAACTGCCCAGCGTGTCGTTCACCGACCTGACGGCGCGCGAGCGTGATGTACTGGGGTTGATCTGTGAGGGGCTGGCTGACAAGGAAATTGCGGCGAGGCTGAAGCTGGCGCCGAACACCGTGCGCAATCATGTGGCGACGGTGTATTCCAAGCTCGATGTGCACAGCCGTAGCGAGGCGATTGTCTGGGCGCGGGAGCGGGGTTTGTTTTCGGGTGAACGGGGTGGCAAGGGGCAGCGGTAGGTGCAAATGCACTAGTTGAACTGGTGCAAATGGAGGTGTTGGTGCGCGGGGCCGGTTCTTAGTCTGGTGGAGTGCGATACGAGCCTGTTGGCTTGGGATCGTGCTCCCTTCGAAGCCGCTAAAGGAACAGCCTCCATGATGAATCTTGTGCAGTTGCGCGTACGCCTGGAGCAGAGTTTTTCGCCGCTGGCGTGTGAGTGTCTGGTGGATGGTGATCATTCGCTGACGGTGAAGTTGTATCACCCGGGGTCGGGGCAGGTGGATCTGGTGATCAGTGGGTTGAAGCTTGATGCGTTGCGTACGCCGGAGGCGGTGGTAGCGTTGGTGGATGAGTTGCGGTATGAGTTGGAGAGTAATTCTTTGCGGTCTTCTCGGGATCCGGATTTGGTTTAGGTTTTGGGTTTTTGGGTTTTTGGGTGGATCCGTTGCTGCGGTAACGGCTGCTTAGGGGTTCGCCCTGACGGCGAGTCACTTTTTCCAGACGCCGAAAAAGTAACCAAAAAGGCTTGCTCCTACG
>NZ_NQYG01000036.1:42813-43854 GCF_002878485.1 Pseudomonas sp. AD21 | reverse complement strand
GATGTGTTTGGCTTCGCCAAACGGTCGCTGCGCTCCCACCCCCGGATCAATCCCTCCGCTCAGCCTTCCGACGTCGCCGGCACGGCAAGATCAAGAGCTTTCGGCGAGCTGACACTCGGCCATTTGAGTGGGGCGGCTTTGCCGCATGGGTATACACAAATCAAAACTGTGGGAGCGAGCCTGCTCGCGATGGCGGCCTGATAGCCGACCAATCTCCAACTGAACACCTCCATTCCCACTGTGGGGGCGAGCCTGCTCGCGAAGGCGGCCTACGAGCCGACCAATCTCCGACTGCCCCCAGTCGACTGTGGGAGCGAGCTTGCTCGCGAAAGCGGCCTCACGATCACCCCATTCCCCCTGAATTCATTCCACCCGATCCTTCCCCGCAAAATCGACAGCCCATTTCCCCATCCCCCTCCATTTCACTGGCGCTTACAGGGTGGTCGGCTATAAAGAATGAGTGGTCAGGTCTTCTGTCATCCGCTGCAGTTGTGCGTGATTGCGGAAGTGGTTCTTCCATTTATCGCGGGTCATCCTATGAATACTTCTGGGAAACGCGTGTATCTGCCGTTGTCGCTGGCTTTCTCCGTCGCGCTGCTCAATGGCTGCGCCAGTCCTCCGCCACCGCCTCCTGCTGCGCCTCCACCACCGCCGGTGCGTACCTGTCAGACCCTGGAAAATACCCAGGTGTCTGGCGATATGTACGTTGACGAGCAGGTCACCCGGCATATCACCACCACTCGCTGTGTCACGCAGTAGCGTGGGGCGGCGTTTGCGTTGAGGGCTCGGGTCGAGCGGATTGTGCTGGTGGCCGGTCTGGTCGGCACCGCGGTCTTGGCCGTTGAAGGCGCGATTGTGGCGATGCGCGTTCAGCTCGATCTGCTCGGGGTGATGGTGATTGCGTTCATCGTGGCCCGAGTGCCTGACGTTGCGGTTGTTGTCGGTAGACTTTGGGTGGCAGTTGCCCAAGATCATCGATGCCTGAAATACAACCCATGTGGGAGCGGGCTTGCTCGCGAAAGCGGTGTGTCAGTCAATAAA
>NZ_NQYG01000036.1:0-42737 GCF_002878485.1 Pseudomonas sp. AD21 | reverse complement strand
TTAGGGCCCGGCCGAGATCAAGGGTGGGAGTGGGCTTGCTCACGAAGGGGGCCGGCACATCCCGCATCAATGTTGACTGAATCGACGCCTTCGCGCTCCCACAGGGTTATTGATTGTCAGCTGAATCAGGACAGGAACCCACCGTCGACATTCAGCGAAACCCCGGTGGTGTAGCTCGACGCGTCGCTCGCCAGGTACAACACCGCACCAGCCATTTCACTCGGATCGGCCACGCGCTTGAGCGGGATCTGCGTCAGCGCCTGCTTGAGGATCGCGTCATTTTTCACCAGTGCCGAAGCGAACTTGGTGTCGGTCAGGCCCGGCAACAGGGCGTTGCAGCGGATGCCGAACTGCGCGCACTCCTTGGCGAACACTTTGGTCATGTTGATCACCGCTGCCTTGGTCACCGAGTAGATGCCCTGGAACACGCCCGGTGAAATACCGTTGATCGACGCGACGTTGATGATGCTACCGCCGCCGTTTTCGCGCATCAGCTTGCCGGCTTCCACCGACATGAAGAAGTAGCCACGAATGTTCACATCGACAGTCTTCTGGAACGCGCCGAGGTCGGTGTCCAGCACATTACAGAACTGCGGGTTGGTCGCCGCGTTGTTCACCAGAATATCCAGACGTCCGAACTGTTCCTTGATCCCGGCGAAGACCTGACTGATCTGTTCCATTTCACCGATGTGGCAGGCCACGGCGGTGGCTTTGCCGCCGGCCGCGATGATCGCGTCGGCCACGTGCTGGCAGCCTTCGAGCTTGCGGCTCGAAACGATCACGTGGGCACCTTGCTGGGCCAGCAGTTTGGCGATGGCTTCGCCGATGCCGCGGCTGGCGCCGGAGACGAAAGCGATTTTGCCGTCGAGGTCGAACAACTGAGTCTTGGACATAGGGGTTCCTTGGTGTGGGCCGTCAGAGGCTCGATTTCGCAATGACCTGCAGGCTCATGTGCTCCAGCAGTTTGTTCATGTGAATGAACTGCGCGAAGCGTTTGTCCTGGGTCTGGCCGTGGTAGAAGCGGTAGTAGATCTGCTGCACGATGCCGGCCAGGCGGAACAGGCCGTAGGTGTAGTAGAAGTCGAAATTGTCGATCTGGATGCCCGAACGCTCGGCGTAGTAATCGACGAACTCGCGACGGGTCAGCATGCCCGGGGCGTGGCTCGGCTGGCGGCGCATCAGTTGCACCGGTGCCGGGTCGCCGGCTTCGATCCAGTAGGCGAGGGTGTTGCCCAGGTCCATCAGCGGGTCGCCGAGGGTGGTCAGTTCCCAGTCGAGCACGCCGATGATCTGCATCGGGTTGTCCGGGTCGAGGATCACGTTATCGAAGCGGTAGTCGTTGTGGACGATGCTCGAGGTCGGGTGGTCGGCCGGCATCTTGTCGTTGAGCCAGGCTTTGACCTTTTCCCAATGCGGCGCATCCGGGGTCAGGGCTTTTTCGTAGCGTTCGCTCCAGCCCTTGATCTGGCGGGCGACGTAGCCTTCCGGCTTGCCCAGATCGCCGAGGCCACAGGCGTTGTAGTCGACTCGATGCAGTTCGACGAAACGCTCGATGAAGCTCTTGCACAGCGCTCCGGTTTTCGCTGCATCGAGGCCCAGTTCCGGCGGCAGGTCGGAGCGCAGGATAATGCCCTTGACGCGTTCCATCACGTAGAACTCGGCACCGATCACCGACTCGTCGGTGCAGTGCACGTAGGCTTTGGGGCAGTACGGGAAACCGTCGCGCAACTGATTGAGGATGCGGAATTCGCGGCCCATGTCGTGGGCGGACTTGGCCTTGTGGCCGAACGGCGGCCGGCGCAGAACGAATTCCTGCTGCGGGTATTCCAGAAGGTAAGTCAGGTTCGACGCACCGCCGGGAAACTGGCTGATCGCAGGCAAGCCGGTCAGGCCCGGAATGTGCGCCTTGAGGTACGGATCGATCAGGCTGGCATCGAGTTCTTCGCCAGAGCGGATCCGGGTGGACTGGTCAGTAAGCGCCATGCTTATCCCTTCTGCTTATTTTGGAGGCCAGACATCATTGGCTAATCTAATGGGGCGCTCGGACGGTCACAAGCGCGGGTCGGTCTTATAGGTTAGCGTGTTGCCGGATAATCACCTTTGGGAATGTGCGCGACGGGCCACGGCAGACTAAGGTTTAGCGGGTATGCCGTGTCCAGCAAGGAGCTATGAAATGGGCTGTCCGCAAGTCTGTGCCAGCGCCACCCTGCAATGCAGTTTCGGCGCCGCCCCGGCGGTGCTCAACGTATTGCCGGTCAACCGCACGCTGACCGGCGGGATGCCGGCGGCGAACATCATGGATCACATACCGCTGGTCAATATCCTGCCGTTCGGGGTGTGCATGAGCATGGCCAATCCGATGGTGGCGGCAGCGACGGCTGCGGCGCTGGGCGTACTGACGCCGATGCCGTGCATCCCGGCGACCGCCACGCCGTGGATTCCCGGCGGCGCGCCGACACTGTTATTGGGCGGCATGCCGGCGATCGATGCCAACAGCACCTTGATGTGCAACTGGGCGGGGGTGATCAAGATCGTGATGCCGGGGCAGATGCAGATGCTCATCCCCTGAGAACTGTACTGAATGTGCGGGCCTCATCGCGAGCAGGCTCACTCCTACAAGTACGATGTTGACCCTGTAGGAGTGAGCCTGCTCGCGATAGCGTCGGTCCAGCCTGCAGAAAGCTTCATGCCTGCTGCGGATCCGCCCACCGCTGATACCACCAGCGCACCCGGGAAATCGGCTTGCCATCCGCCCCCAGCGGCCGCCCATCCTCGGCAAACCCTTGCTCAGGCTCCATCAACTGGCCGTTCAGATACCGCGCTTCTGCTGCCGGTTTGCCGTTGGGATGGAAGCGCTGATAACGCCCCTCACGCACGCCATCGCGATAAAACTCAGCCTCGGCCACCTGTCCATCGGCAAAGTAATTGAACGCCTCGCCATGCAACAACCCGCGCCGATACGTGGCCTTGCGCTGCAACCCGCCCTCGGCTGAATAGAAACTCGCCACCCCTTGCAGCTTGTCGTGCACGAACGGCATCTGCGCCGAGACCTTGCCGTTGGGGTGATAGAGCAGCGACATGCCCTGCAACTCACCCTGGTGGTAATTCAGATCGGCCTGCTGACGCCCGTCATCCTTGATCTGCAACGCGCCATCGAGCTGGCCGTCCTGCAGACGTCCCTTGAGTTGCTTGTCATCCTGCTGCAAATCCAGCGGTGTGATCGCCATGCCTGCTCCCGGTCAGTTGACCTGCACCAGCCCACCCTTGATGGTCAGCATGCCGCCGCCGTCCACGGTCTGTGAGGCCGCGCCCTTGTTGGTCAGGCTGATGCCAGCGTCGTTGGTCAGCGTCGTTCCGGCCTTGTTGTCCAGCGAAGTGCCGGCCTGATTGGTCATCGCGGTGCCGGCCTTTTGCGTGATCGAGGTGCTGGCCGAAGTTGCCAGGTCGGCACCGCTCTTGAGGGTGAAACTGCCGCCGCTTTGCAGGGTGAGGGTGCCGCTGACCTTGATCGTCAGGTTGCCGTCTACCGTCAGGCTGTAGTCGCCGGTGACCTTGTCGGTGTAGTTGCCGCCAGTGCTGTGGTTCTGGTCGGCGCCGACTTTTACCGTGCGGCTGTCCTTCACATCGAGGCTGTCGCTGCCGGTCTGAATCGTCACGCTGCGTTTGCCCTTTTCCAGGGTCACGGTCTCGTCGCCGTCCTTGACCGTGCGGGTGCGGGCGTTTTGTACGGTGAGTGTTTCGTCGTGGCCGACGGTGGCAGTGGTGTCGTTGAGTACGTTGATTTTCAGATCTTTCTGCGCCTGCAAAAAAACCTCTTCAGCGTCCTTCTTGTCCTCGAAGCGCAGCTCGTTGAAACCGCCACCACCCTTGGACGATTGAGTCTTGATCCCCGATTGGGTCTGATTGGCCGGCAGCGCGTAGGGCAGGGCGTTGTCGCCGTTGTACACGCAACCGGTCACCAGTGGCCGATCCGGATCGCCGTCGATAAAGGTCACGATGACTTCCTGACCGATGCGCGGCACGAACTGCATGCCAAACCCCTTGCCGCTCCAGGGCAACACCACGCGCACCCAGCAGGAACTGCTCTCATCGTTCTTGCCATCGCGATCCCAGGGGAATTGCAACTTGATCCGCCCGTATTCGTCGGTCCAGATTTCTTCGCCGGACTTGCCGACGACGATGGCGGTCTGTGGATGCATGCGCGGTTTGGGCGTGAGCCGTTGCGGGCGAAAGGGTGTGGCTTTGGGGATTGCTTCGAAGCGGTTGCGATAGCTTTCATGACTGGCGTCGTGGGTCACCCGCGTGACGACCCAATCGATGTTCAGGCTTGCGTCTTCGTGGCCGTCGAGGGTGAACCAATGGCCCGGAATCAGCCAGCGGCAGTCGCTCTCGCCGACAAAGCGTTTTTCCTCACTGCGCAAACCGTCGACGCGTTGCTTGGTCAACATATCGCCGCGAGCCTTGGCGTTGTAACCGCCGGGATGCTCATAGATCGAACGCGGCCCGGCCACCGCTTCGGCCTGGCCATAGAGCGAGGTGGTCGGCGTGGTGAATTCGTAATCCGTCGCCTTGTACACGCCGGCCACGGCTTGCACACACACCTGGCCTGAGCGGATGCCATGCAACTCACGCTCGCCCATTTGCTGGCCCAGATATTTGACCTTCGGCCCGTTGGGGATCTGTACGAAAGCATCGTTGCTGTCACCAAGCACCAGCGTGTGCTTGCCGTCCTCGTGGGTGAAAAACCAGAAGATGCCTTCCTCTTCCAGCAGCCGCGAGACAAAAGCAAAATCGGTTTCGCCATACTGCACGCAGTATTCGCGGGGCGTGTAGCTGCCGGTCAGCGAGAGTTTGAAATCGGTGAAACCGTGGGCCTTGAAGATTGTGGTGACGATGTCCGACGTGGCGAGGTTCTGGAACACGCGGTTGTTGCTGGCCAGGGTCAGCCACCAGAGCCAGGGTCTTAGCAACAACTGATAGCGCTCGGCGGTGGCGTCGGTGGGGAGTTGGCGGATCTCGGCGACCAAGGCATCGAGCGGACGCATCACAGAGTCGTTGTGAAAAGTTGTCGTGACGTGGCTGGCGACGGCGCTGGTGAGGGTGAGCGAGGTACCGTCGTTGAGGCCGTTGAGGGTTTGCGAAGCGAGCACGTTAAGGGCTTCGTCGCCGCAGAGCGACTCAGGGAACAGCGCCGACAGCGAGGTGGCGGTGAGGGCAAGCGTGGTGCTGCTGTCGGTGGCACGGGGCATGGATCGATCCTTGAGTGGAGATACTGCGTTAATTCATCTTTTGAATAATAGGGGGGGTATTGAATGCTTAAAGACTACCGTATTCAGTCCCAGCGCCCATACTTCAATGAGCCAAGCAGCATGGCTGCTTCATCGATGGTGTCCATGATCATGTCAATCTGCTCCTGCATTACAAGATTCAGGTTTTCGGCAGTTAATGCTTGGCCGTTGTACGTGATTAGTAAGCTGTCGAGTGTGTTGTTGTTTCTGTTCCACAGGTCTGGGATGAGTCGGCTTCTAATGTTTGTATAGGGGGCTCTTGGAGGTCTTAATATAATCAGTTGATGGTTTTCAGCGTTTCTTAATTTGTGCGGTGTTTCTTCGGGGGCTGCTAAGTCTACGGTATATCCAGCGGAAAGGATTTGCAGTATTTCTCTTGCGTAAATGGCGGGTCTGGTAATCAAGGCTCGATGGTTCACATTGCCTTCGATAAAATTTGATTGCTTCGTAGGGAGCGATACTAGAAAGAATGGCAGTCTGGAGTAAATGCCGCCCAGTATCCAGGCTGCTGTTTTTTCCACGGTCCAAAATGGGGTGATCTGGTTGTGTTCAAGATTGAATCTTGATCGGCCCTGTGCTGTTGAGGGTACGGTGGATTTTTTCTCTTTTGTAGTTAGATTGTCTTTGTCCGAGTTTCGGTATAAAAAAATTTGCTGGAAAGTTCTGGGTGATACTCTGATTCCGAAACATTGCTCAAGCGTAAGGTGGGCTGCCACGGAGTGCTGTAATGCGGTAATGGGGGTTACTGTTTTTCCGCGAGGAGTGACCGGCGTGGCGTCGGAAATATACTGGATGTTGGACAGTAGCGTTATTGAGCGTAGTGCGTAGAAACGCTTGCTTGTCTGGGCTATTCTGGCCAGATCCATGTCAGACAGATAATCAAGGATTGCAATGATCAAACTTTGATGAAGATCCGTTATGTCCATGGTCCTTTCCTGCTAAAAGCAACTGTGCTTATGGTCCGTCAGCCAAATGTATATGGCTCAGTGATGGAGTCCCCGATCAGTGAGGTGATGTGCAAGAAAACCTCTGCATGAGTCGCAAGGGAGCATTAAATCGCCTTTGCTTCTTTTGTTATTGAGTGCGTAGTGTTCCGGCATGAGATCAGAACCCAACCATACGACAACCACGCTGTCATATTGAAATGCCCGGTCCGCGAACAGTTTTGATTCGGCGCAGTTTTTAACGGTCAGCTTCGCTGGTTTGCCTGAGGGTGTTTTGAATTCGTTGACGAAAGTTGACCATAAGTCATTGGCGGCCGGTAATAGTGATATCTCGCCACCGCTAAATAGTTGCAGGGTATTTTTCGCGGCTGTAGTTTGGTCAATCGAGCTCTCGGCGTTTTCTTTTTTTCCGGAGAAAGCGATTTTTATGGTGTTCTCGCCTTTTAGCTTTCCTACTGCGAAGCAGCCTGATGGCAACTCTATGTCTTTGATGAGGTGAAAGAATGCGCGGGCGAAGTAAAGTGTTTGGTCATTTGGAGCTGGGCAAAAAGTAGTCAGTGGGATGGTTGAGTCGCTTAGGCCTTTGTTGCACACGTCATCAAATGTTTCTTTGTCAAACAGGCTGAGAATGTTTGTTCTGGTCTGCTTTTCATTTGCTAGAGCGAGTGCGTATTCGTTAATTATCGATTGTGGTGCGGCGATGCCAGTGGTAGTTGCGTGCTTCGTATTTAATAGCGCTTTTTTATTCCAGGCGGCAAACACGATTTCTTTACAGGCGCTGGCTGCGGTTGTGAGTTCGGCGGTTTTTATTATTTCGGGCGCTCTCAGGTAACTGCCTTCAGCAAGCGCTGAAGGTGCCGCTACGGTATGGTTTACTTTGCACGTTTCACATTCTATTTTTCCGTCAATAGTCGTTTTTGCAATATAGGTGAAACAAGTGGCTGCTGGCGGTGGATAGACTTTGTAGGTTTCATTTTTCCAAATAAGGTTTACGTCTGCCATTTGAAAACTCCTTGTATTAAAGTTGATGCGTTATTCCAACACCCACTCCGCCAACTTCCCCGTCACCTGCGTCATCAACACATTCTCGACATCCCGCGCCCCCGCCGCGCTGCACTTGGCGAGCACCGCCTTGACGATGCCCGAATCAAACTCGAACTGCTTGCCGGTTGCAGCCTTATAGCGCCCGCGCAATTTCTCCAGCTTCGCCAGCACAATCCCTTCCAGCGTCGCTTCATCCAGCGGCCGATACGCAACCACGGTCATGCGCGCCAGAAACGCCGGGCGGAAGGCTTGCAGCAGGACTTTGTGCAGCGCTTCGTTGAAGGTTTCGGAGCCGAGTTGCGCCACGGGGGTGTCGAGCAACAGTTCAGCGCCGACGTTGCTGGTGGCGAGCATCACGGTGTTTTTGAAGTCCACCACCAACCCGGTGCCGTCCTCCATCAAGCCCTTGTCGAACACGTTGTAAAACGCTTCCAGCACATCCGGGTGCGCCTTTTCGATTTCATCCAGCAACACCACCGAATACGGTTTGCGCCTGACCGCTTCAGTCAGCACGCCGCCGCTGCCATAACCGACATAACCGGGCGGCGCGCCTTTGAGTTGGCTGACGGTGTGCGCTTCCTGGTATTCGGAGAGGTTGATGCTGATCAGGTTGCGTTCGCCGCCATATAAAGCATCCGCTAGCGCATACGCGGTTTCGGTTTTGCCGACGCCGGTGGGGCCGACCAGCAGGAACACACCGACCGGTTTTTGCGGATCGGTGAGCCCGGCGCGATAAGCCTGCAAACGCTGGGCGATGGTGTTCAGCGCGATGCTTTGGCCCATCACCCGTTGGCCCATGCGCTGGCCGAGTGTGCGCACGGCGTGGGCTTCGTCAGCGAGCATTTTGCCGACGGGGATGCCAGTCCAGCCTGCAATGACGGCGGCGACGGTTTTGGTGTCGACTTGCTCGGGCACCAGCGGATCGTCTTGGCGGATCGCATCCAGTCCCGCCTCAAGGCGCAGCAACTCAGCGGCCAGATGATCGATGCGACTGTCAGTCGCTTCATCGGGTTTGTCACTGTCGGCGCGCTCACTCAAGTCGAGCAACTCTCGACGAGTGTCGAGCAGTTCGCGCACGGCTACACGCTCTTCACCCCAACGGGTTTCCAGTTCGCGGATGGCTTGAACGTTGCCGCCAGATTCGGTTTCCAGCAGGGTAATGCGCTCACGGTGATCCAGCCCCGTGGCTTGCTCACGCCGCAAACGCTCGACTTCATCCTTGAGGCTGTTTTGCCGGTGACGCAGGCTCTCCAGTGGTGGCGGAACGTCGTGCTGGCCGAGGGCGACCCGGGCGCACGCGGTATCGAGGACGCTGATGGCTTTGTCCGGCAACTGGCGACCGGAGATGTAGCGGTGCGAGAGTTTTACCGCCTCATGGATCGCGGCGTCGAGCACCTGCACGCCATGGTGCTGTTCCAGTTTGGCGGCGACACCCCGAAGCATTTCCACGGCGGTGATTTCGTCCGGTTCCTCAACCTGCACCAGTTGAAAGCGGCGGGCGAGGGCCGGGTCTTTCTCGAAATATTTTTTGTATTCCATCCACGTGGTGGCGGCCAATGTGCGCAACTCGCCACGGGCAAGCGCCGGTTTGAGCAGGTTGGCTGCATCGCTGCCACCCTCGGCGCCGCCGGCACCGATCAGGGTGTGGGCTTCGTCGATGAACAGGATGATCGGTTTATCGGCGTTACGTACCGCGTCGATCACGCCTTTCAAGCGTTGTTCGAATTCGCCTTTCACCCCGGCGCCGGCCTGCAACAAACCCAGGTCGAGCACGCGCAGGCTGACTTCCTGCAGCGAGGGTGGCACGTCGCCGGCGGCGATGCGCAAGGCCAGGCCTTCGACCACGGCGGTTTTACCGACGCCAGGAGCTCCGACCAGAATCGGATTGTTCTGCCGGCGCCGAAGAAGAATGTCGATGCACTGACGGATTTCGCCATCACGACCAACAATCGGATCAATGCGCCCGGCGTGGGCGTCGGCAGTCAGATCCTGAGTGTACTGATCCAGCACCGAGTCCTGCCGTGGCACGGGATTTCCAGAGGACACGGAACGCGGGCCGACATGTTCGCGAGAGTTTTCCGTCCACTCCAGCAGATTGGCCCGTAGTGCTTCTTTTGGAATCCGCAGCAACGACGAAGCACTGTTGAGCAACAGACTGCGGCGCTCATCGCGGTCGATCAACGCCAGCAGCAAAAGCCCGGAACGAATACTGTCGAGCCCCAGCACGCTGGCCTGCACCACCGCATCTTCCAGCAACCCCAGCGTGTGCGAGGACAACGCCGGCGTGCGCGTGCTGCCAGCCTTGAACAGGTCCAGCGCCTTGTTGATCTCCGCCGTCAGCGCATCGCGTTCCAGACCGAAACGCGGCAGCAGAAAAGCAAAGTCCCCGCCCTCGATGTCGAGCAGTTCCAGCAACAGGTGTTCGATCTCGACAAAATGATGCCCGCGTTGCAGACAACGCTGGGCGGCGCGTTCGAGGGCGCGGCGGTTGTCCGGGTTGAGGCGTCCAATCAGGCTGGCCAGTTCCATTTCAGGTGATCTCCAGCTGACGAAGACGGGTTTCGATGCGCTGCACCGCGAGGCTGGCCTGACGCTGCAAACCGCCGTTCCAACTGAGCAGGGCCGGCGTCTGACGCCCGAGTTTCATTGGCCCGGCGCCGCGTATCAGCAGCACCAGCGTGACGTCCAGATCCGGGCCGAAGTACAACGCCGCGAGGCTGGCCAATGCCGGGTGGGTCTCGCCGTCCGGCAGAAAATTCGCGGCCTGCGCCGAGGGCAGCGGGCCGAGGGTCAGGCGGATACCGGCGTGTTCATCCCATACCCGACTGCCGGCCACCGCTGTGCGACCCAGTTGCAGGTTGCGCCCGCCGGGCTTGATCACGCTGCGACTGGCCAGCGGAATTTCGCGCCAGGCGCCTTCATAGGCACTCAGTTCCACCGGCACGGCGAACTGCTCACGGACAATCGCCGCGAACCCGGCCAGTGAGCGCCGGCCATCGGCGAACAATGCGGTGCAAGCCAGCACCGCGCAGTCGGGAACCGCCTGGCGCTCCTGCAAGGCCTTGGGCAACAAACCGGTCAACGCACGCAGTTGCGCCTGTACCGGCGAAGCCCTCGGCGAGACAAAACCCAAGGCTACGCGGTGTTTGCGCATGACCTTGTAGAGCAGGCTGAGCAGTCGATGCTGGAACAGATCGAGGAACGCGGCCGGCGCGTGATCCTTGGCGCGTGCCCGTTGTTGCAGCCATTCCTGATAGGCGTAGGGCAGCGGGCCGTCCGGGCCGCCGAGGCCGAACATCGGTGTGTCGAGGGTCAGCGGCTGGCCGGGTTCTTCGTGCAGGTTTTCGATCTGACTGGTGGGGAACAGCGGCGTCAGCGGTCCGCGCAATTTCAGCGCTTCGGCCTGGGGCGAGGTGCCGCTGCCCAGGGATTCGGCCTGCGGTTGCTCGCGCTCGAGCAGCAGCAACGCCTGCAGCCATTCGAACGCCTGCGGATCGCGGCGCAGTC
This sequence comes from Pseudomonas sp. AD21, assembly GCF_002878485.1. Lineage (NCBI taxonomy): Bacteria > Pseudomonadati > Pseudomonadota > Gammaproteobacteria > Pseudomonadales > Pseudomonadaceae > Pseudomonas > Pseudomonas sp. AD21. The sequence goes on along the minus strand of NZ_NQYG01000036.1, from coordinate 31,954 downwards.
GTTGGCTCAGGCTCAGAGCGACAGGGGCATGCCGGCTTGGGGTTGCCATGCCTTGACCTCCTTGTCGGCCTGCATCAACACCGTGCGCACAAAGCGATTGGCCGTGGCGTACACCGAAAAGAACTGTGCCAGCACTGCAGAAAACAACACCGCGCTGCTGCCGACGAAGTGCTGTGGATCAAGCTGCAACTGCACCTCCAGGCCATTGCGCCAACCGCGCCAGGCGTCGGCGCCGACATGGCCGATCACCCGTTCGCAACGCAGGCTCAACAGCCCCTCGATCTGCCGCAGGGCGCTGGCCTCGTCGCGCAGGTTGTGCAGGTGCAGAATCTCTTTCAATGCGTCGAGTGCCTGCGGGCCTTCGACCAGCGACAAGTGATTGAGGGTCAGTTGCGACACCAGCCGCCAGCGTGAGTCACCGTCCAGGCGCGGCAGACTCTGTGGGCTCGGTGGATTGCGCAGCCGCGCCCAGGCCACCGGCCCGGGCCGTTCGAAACCCAGCGGCGTGCCGGCCAGCAGGCTTTGCGCCAAATGTCGATTGGTGCACAACAGTTCGGCGGTGAGGCTGTAGTCGGGCAGGTCGGTCTGCGGTTCGAAACGGGTGTCGACCACACTCACCAACAGGTCACTGCCGAGCCGGTTCGGGGTCATGCCGCTGACCCTTCGTGCGTGCCAGTAACACTGTTGATCGCCGCCGCTGTGCTGGCTGCCGTAATACGCCGGCAGCCGCTGCACCCCGGCGCTGGAACTGGCGCGCATGACGCGAATGCTGTGGATCTCGACGCTGTTTTCGCGGTGGCTGTCGGCGATCAGCCGGTACTCGCTGCGGGTGCCATCCGGGCGCAGCGGTTCGGAGGTACGCGGGAACAGATTGATCGCCGGAGCGCAGCCGAGTGCGATGTCACTGGCCTGCAAATGCACACGACTGGTCGGGGCGCGGTCGAAAACGATGTACAGGTACAGCGTCCGGCTGTCGCTGGAAACGCCGCTCAACGGCAGATCGAAGAAATGAAACTTGTCCGGGAAGGCAAAGTATTCCGCCAGCAGGCGCATGCCCGGGTGCACGCCGTCCTCGTCGGGCAGCAGCACTTCGTCATCGCTGAAACCGACGATCTTCGGCAAGCCTTTCACCGGCGTCGGAATGCTCCCGGGCGAGCCGGCCAGCACTTGCACCGCATGTGCTCCAAGCAGGTCGTACAGGCCGGCGTTGATCACCGGCGATGCCGCCAGATGAATGCGCAGGTGCTCGATGCCAAGTGCTGACCATTGGCTCTCACCAAGGCAACGCAGGCTCAGGCGCAATGCCGAACGCGATTGCGCCACACCGGTCAACGCTTGCGCCTCATCGCTGCCAAGCAGCAACGCTTCGCTCACCTCGATCGGCCACAAATGCACAGCGGCCGAGGTGCGAAAGTGAATGCTCTCACCTTTGCAGGTGGTGACGAACAGCGGTGTGTCGCGGGGCAGTGGATAGCCGCCGTCGAGGTTGCCTTTGCTCGGGTCCGGTTCGAACTGGACGATGGCGCAGGACGGCAGCGGCCGCACCGCCAGCGGATAAAGCTGTTCGAGCAAGGCATCGCTGAATTCGGCGTAGTCGTCGTCGAGTCGGCGTTGCAGGCGTGCGGCGAGCAGGGCAAAGCCTTCGAGCAAGCGTTCGACATGCGGATCCGGACACTCGCCGGGTGACAGTTCCAGACGTCGCGCGACCTTCGGGTAGCGCTCGGCAAACTGGCTGCCGGCGTGGCGCAACCAAGTCAGTTCGCGCTGGTAATAGTCGAGCAGTTGCGGGTCAATCGAGTCGCTCATGGCGCACCTCCAGCCCCTCACCACCAGGCTCGATGACAAACGCCACGGGCCAGTATTGCAGGCCGCTGCGCAGTTCGCCGACCAGGCGAATGCTCAGTTGTTGCGGATGCTCGGGAAGGGCATTGACCTGGACCTCGCCCAGTTTCAGGCGTGGTTCGAAATGGGTGACGGCTTCGCGGATATCCCGCGCCAGCCGCCGACGGTCATCGCTGCGCTGCTGTTGCAATGCGCTCCAGTCAGCGATGCCGTAGTCGATCACGCTGGGTGGTTCGGTCAACGTGCGCGGGCCACGGCGGGTGTTGAACAGGCGCCCGAGCTCGGCGTGCACCGAGTCGAGCAGATCCTGCCGATTGAATTCCCGCGCCCCCTGCGCCTCGCTGGACGCGAGGCGTTCGAACAGCGGCGGGAGAATGCCAGTGCCGGCCATGGCCTATGCGTCCGGTCAGGCTGACTTGTTGGCAGCCATGTCCCAGGTCGAGGCGGCCGTACCTTCCTTGGTGCCGTCGTCTTTCTGTGCGGTAAGTTCCCATTTGATCTTGGTGAAGTTCAGGGAAATGGTTTCCACCGGTTTGCCGCCGGTGCCACCGCTGACACTGACGTTCGACAGCACCACGTTGGTCAGGGTGTAGATGATGAACGGCATCAGTTGCCCGCTGCCCTCGGCGGCGTTGCGGCCGATGGTGATCTTGGCTTCGGGGATCGGTTTGCCGGCGCAGCAGTAGCCATTGAGCGACGGCGTGGAACTGTCAACGAACTTGGTCAGGGTGAACTCGCCGACGTGAGGTTTGCCGGAGGTCCGTTCCGAGTTGCTGACGTCGTTGGTCACCTGCATCGCCACATTGTGGCTGTAGGACATGACTTCGATCTTGTCCGTGTAACCCTCGAGCAGGCTGTCACCTTTGATGTCGCCGCCGAGGTCGAGAATGATTGCATCCATCGCTTGAAACTCCTGAAGAAAATTCACATTTGGCAAATGAGCTGAGCACTGAACCTGTGGCGAGGGGATTTATCCCCGATGGGCTGCGTAGCGGCCCCAGCAAAACAGGGCCGCTGCGCGCGCCAACGGGGCGGTGCGACGTTTCGCTAAATCCCCTCACCACAAAGGTTTGCTTTTAAGCTTTAGGCAGCAACCGGTGGCGGCAACGTCGCCACCAGGCGGATCGATGCCGTCAGTTCCTCAAGCTGGAAGTGCGGCCGCAAAAACACCGTCGCCTTATAGGCGCCCGGTTTGCCGGCCACTTCGGTGACGTCAACTCGCGCCTCACGCAACGGGTACTGCGCCTTGATTTCCTGCGGCGCGTTGTCGTTGATCAGTACGTAGTCGGCGATCCAGTTGTTGAGGTAGCTCTGCACGTTATCGCGGGTCATGAAGCTGCCGACCTTGTCGCGCATGATTACCTTCAGGTAATGGGCGAAACGCGAGGCCGCCAGCACGTACGGCAACATCGCCGAGATCCGCGCGTTGGCGTTGGCCTCGTTGGTGTTGTAGACCTTGGATTTGTTGGTGGTCTGGCCGCCGAAGAACACCGCGATGTCGCTGTTCTTCTTGTGGCACAGGGCGATGAAGCCGAGGTCGTTGAGCTCTTTTTCGCGGCGGTCGGTGATCGCCACTTCGGTCGGGCACTTGAGCGACAGGTCGCCGGAACTGGTACGGAAGGTATGCGCCGGCAGGCCTTCAACCGCACCGCCGCCTTCAGCACCACGGATCGCCGCGCACCAGCCGTACTTGGCGAAGGCTTCGGTGATGCGTTGCGACAGCGCCCACGCGGCGTTGCCCCACAGGTACTTGCTGTGGTCGGTGCCGTTGACGTCTTCAACGTAATTGATGCCTTCGACCGGCGAGGTTTCCGGGCCATATGGCAGGCGCAGCAGGAAATGCGGCAGCACCAGCGACACGTAGCGTGAGTCTTCGCTCTCGCGGAACGAGCGCCACTTGATCAGCTCCTGGCTCTCGAAGACTTTCGACAAGTCACGGGGTACCGCCAGTTCGGTGAAGCTGTTCATGTCGAACAGGCGCGGGCTGGCGGCGGCAATGAACGGTGCGTGCGCGGCGGCGGCGACGTTCGAGAGTTTCTCCAGCAGACCGATGTCCTGCGGGTGCCGGCCGAAGGTGTAATCACCCACCAGCAGGCTGAACGGGTGCCCGCCGAAGGTGCCGTATTCCTCTTCGTAGATCTTCTTGAACAGCGCGCTCTGGTCGAACTCGACGGCTTTTTCCAGGTCGTTCTGCAGTTCTTTCTGCGTGACGTTGAGCAGGCGCAGTTTCAGGCGGGTACTGGTTTCGGTGTTCTGCACCAGCATGTGCAGGCCACGCCAGGACGCTTCGAGTTTCTGCAGATCAGGGTGGTGCAGCACCTCGTTGAGCTGGGCGCTGATCAGTTCGTCGATCTGGCTGATGCGGTCGTTGATCATTGCCACGGTGTCCTTGTCGATGGCCATGCCTTCGTCAAGCACCTGGGTGGCGAACTCCGCGAGCATGTCGCGGGCGTAATCCTGCTGACTGTCATCGTAGGCCATGCGGCCCTCGGCGATGATTCGGTCAAGCAGGGATAAAGTCTCGGCTGCAGCATTGTCGCTGGCTTGATTCTGGGCGGCGGCGGGCATGGCGAATTCTCCCCTCGTTAAGTGGACGATCAGGCTTGCGGTTCGGCCGGGGCCTCGGCGTCAGCGGCCGGGGTAGCGGTGTCTGGGCGAGCCGACTTGATTTCCTGCAGGCCTTCGGTGTTGGCGATGACGTCGCGCAGCAGCTTGTCCAGGTCATCGTTGCCATCGAGTTTGGTCAGCAGGTCGCGCAGGCGCTGGCGTGCCTCGAACAGGCGGCGCAACGGGGTGACTTGCTCCACCACCTTGACCGGGTCGAAGTCGTCGATGTGTTTGAAGTTGAGTTCGATGTTGAGCTTGCTGTCGTCACCGCTGAGGGTGTTGTTGACCTGCAAGGTGGCGCGTGGACCGATCGAAGCGAGCACTTCGTTGAAGTTGTCACGGTCGATTTCGGTAAAACGCCGTTCAGTCAGTTTTGCCAATGGTTCGAGCGGCTTGCCCGAGAGGTCGGCGAGAATTCCGACGACCAACGGCAATTCTTTTTTCTCGATGGCATCGCCGATTTCGACGTCGTAGGTGATTTGCACTCGGGGCGGGCGAACCCGGTCGAGCTTGTGCTGAGTACTTTCTGCCATGGTGGCTGACTCCGATGCGAAGGCGGGCGCAATGCATCGGGAGGCCCGTTCATCGCTTTCCCTTACTGGACCGTAGGTTAGAAAGGGTGGCAGATGACCTGTCGTTCCTTTGACAAACCTTCCTCATTCGGCTGCAGGAACCGAACTATCCAAGACGCTAGAACAGGTCTATAAAAAAGCAAGCAAAAACGATTTTTGACTGCCACGGGAAAAGGAAAATTCATTTTGTGCGGACGATTTTTTGTAGCGTTTTTGTTGGCGCTGCTGACCGGGTGTTCATTGTTCGGGCCGAAAGTGGATCTCGACAGCCTGACCCTCGACGTCGCGCCGAAGGCCAATGACGACACACCGATTGCCGTGGATTTCATCGCGGTCAATGACCCGGACCTGCTCAAGCAACTGTCGGGAATCAGTGCCAGCCAGTGGTTTGCCGAGCGCGAGCAGTACCAGCGCGACTATCGTCAACTGATGAGTGTGTGGGGAGTGGAGCTGGTACCGGGGCAATTCATCGACCGCCAACCGTTCCCGTTGGGGGGCAAGAAGGCCGCTGGACTTTTGGTCTTCGCCAGCTATAACACACCCGGAGCACACCGCTTGCGGCTGGATGATCAGAGCGAAGCGTGGCTCAAGTTCGACAGTCGCGAGATGAGCCTGGTCAGCAAGGAAAACTGAAACACACCGTCCGCCGCCGGTTCGCGGTGCAGTCGAAGGGAGTCGTATGAGTCTGCTACCTGACGCGGTTTGCTGGCACGAAGGCATGCAATTGCTGCCCCAGCATTTTCAGTTGCAGGGCCTGCGTGCCGAAGCCCTCGGCGCGCACCTGGCGCAAGCATGCAACCCCTGGTTCTGGGGCGTCAGCCACATGGACTTCGACCCTTCGGCGCTCAGCGCTGGCGTGGTACGACTGCTGTCGTTGCAGGGGACGATGCCCGACGGTTTGCCGGTCAATCTGCAAGCCGGCAGCGGGCCGATACTGGAGCTGGATGTCAGCGCGGCAATCAGAGCCACCGACGATGCCACCGTCACCGTTTACCTGGCGATCAGCCCGTTGTGGCGCGCCGGGCAACTGCTGCCGCTCAAGGGGCGTTTGCAGTCGGTGGTCGGCGAGGCGTTACCGGATCTCACCAGCGGCGAATTTCCTGAATCGATCACCGTGTGGCGGCCCAATCCGCGCCTGTGTACGCAGGCGAACAAGGCCGATTCGATCTGTCTGCCGCTGTTGAAAGTGCGCAAGGAAGGCGGCGGTTTCCTGCCATTGGCCTATACACCGCCGACTCCGGTGCTGTTGCCCGACGCGCCGTTGGGCCGGCGTGTCGCCGGATTGTGCGCACGGGCGCGGGAGAAATGCATGTTCCTCGGCGGGCGTCTGCGTCAGGCGCAACAGGCTGGCAATCAGGACGATGCGCTGGAGATTCGCCGGCAATTGACCGCGTTGTGGGCACGCCTGCCGGAAGTCGAAGGTGCACTCAACAGCCGCATCGCCCATCCGCAGAGTGTGTATGTGCAACTGCTGGGTCTGGCTGGCGCGTGGTCGGCACTCGATCCGCTGGCCGGGGTGCCGGCGTTCGCGCCGCTGGATTTTCTCGAGTTGCAGCGCGGTTACGACGCGGTGCTGCAATGGCTGGAAACCACCCTGGAACTGATCCGCGCCGGTTATCGCAGCCTGCTGTTCGAACGTGGTGAGCAGAGCTTCTCCATTCAGTTGCCGGATGAGCAGCCGAGCCAGCGACTGGTGATCGGCCTGCGCATGCCCAACGGTGCCAGCGAGCAGGCCGCTGGTGACTGGCTGCGCGGCGCGATCATCGCTTCAGCGCCGCACATTGCCTTGCTCAGCCGCCAGCGCATGAGCGGTCTGACTCACCAGGCGATGAGCCGCAGCGAGCAGGTGGCGTATAGCGTCGGTGAAGACACGCGGCTGTTCGTGGTCACTGCCCAAGGGGCGTGGTTCGACGCGCAACTGCCGTTGATGATTGCCGCGCCCGCCGCGAAGCTGACCAGCAGTCCGTGGCAAGTGGTGCTGTTTGTCGCCCAGAACAGCGAAAGTGCCTGATCACACAAGGAACGCCGTATGTCGCAAGGAAGTGCCGCAAGCCTGGGGTTGCAGGACGCACCGCTGAGCAGCGCGTTCCGCCAGACCTGGCAGCAATGGCAGGTGGACTGGAGCCAGTTGCCCAAGGACAGCGAAGACGAAGCGGCGCTGGTCGACACTGTGGTCGAGTTGTCGACGCAGGCTTCGCAACGATTGTGGCGCACGGCGTATTCGCGGGTCGGCGATTCGGCCACCGAACAGGTCAAGGCGCTGGTTTACGCGTTTGTCGCACTGGTCGATGAAACGCTGCTGTTTACGCCCTGGCCCGGGCAGGCCGCGTGGCAGGACAAGCCGCTGGAGTCGCGGCTGTACGCCAGTCGGCAGGCCGGTGAGCAACTGCCGGCGGCGATTCAGACTCTGCTCGACGAACAGCAACCCATCAGCCGCGACCTGGCCAACGTCTATCTGCAATGCCTGATCCTTGGCTTCAACGGTCGCCTGCGCGGCGAACACAGCCAGGCGCAACTGGAGAAATGGCGCCTGGCGCTGTTCAACTTTGCCTGGCAGGACGATGCCAGTTACGCGGATGTCAGTCAGCGGCTGGCGCAGCCCTCACTGATCGCGCCGTTGCAACTGCCGGTGCGCAGCGCATTGCCGGACGGTTTTCGGCTGGCGCTGGGCATTGTCGCGATGGTGTTGCTGCTGACCGGCCTCGGGCAGTTTTTCTGGCGTGACATTCGGTTGGAGCTTGAGCCAGTGCTGCAAATCAGCGATCCGGCGATCACGTCGGAGCAAGACTCATGAGCGTCCTGACGATTGTCGCTTGGGTGGTCGCGCTGCTGTTGCTGCTGGTGATCATCGCCGTGGCCGTATGGTGGTTGCGTACCCAGAGCGGCGCGGCAATTCGCAGTTTTTATGCTGCGGTGCGGCACATGGAGCAAGAGCAGGGCAGTCACGATCGCTACCAGATGCCATGGCTGCTGTTGCTCGGTGATGAAGCCCAGGGCACGCAACTGGTCAGCGAGTGGCGTTTGCAGCCGACCGACAAACCGGCGTGGTTCGGTCGCTGGTGGTCCGATCCCGAAGGGGCGGTGCTGGTGGTGCCGCAGGCGTTGTTCCTGCCCGATGACGGCATGCACCTGCAGCGTGGCGGCTGGTGGCGTCTGCTCGGACTGATTTTGCGTCTGCGCAGCAAACGCCCGCTGGACGGAGTGGTCTGGACAGTGCCGGCCAGTCGCCTGGGGAGTCTGGAGCAGTCCACCCAGCTCGGTCTGGCGGCGCGCCGACGTTTCATTGATCTGCTGCAACGCTTCGGCTTGAGTGTGCCGGTGTACGTGATCGTCACCGGTCTTGAGGAATTGCCCGGGTTTCAGGAACTGATCAGCGCGCTGCCCGACGAGGCGCGCGAGCGCACCCTGGGTTGGTCGACACCCTACGCCCGCGACGCGGTGTGGCAGGGACAGTGGAGCGATCAGGCGCTGGATCGCCTGCACCGCGCGGTGTCGGAAGCGGTGATCGAAATCGGCACCTTGTCCGGGCACTTGAGTGCTGATCTGTATGCCTTGCCGGAGCGTCTGGAGACATTGCGTCGCGGCTTGCAGAGCGTGCTCGAACCGGTGTTTCAGGGCAACGCCCAGGGTGAGGCACCGTGTTTTCGCGGCGTGTATCTGACTGCCAATCAGCCGTCGGACGATGCGCTGGACGGCTTTTCCGCTGACGACAGCAGCTTGCAGCGCAGTGCGTTCATGCGCCCGTTGTGGCGCGAACGACTGGTGGGTGAACGCGGCCTGGCCCAAGGCGTGCCACGTCTGCTGCGTTTGCGCCAGCGTTGGCAGCGGATCACCGCCGGCGTCGCGCTGGTGGTCGGGGTGGTGTGGGCGGTAGCGATGGTCTGGATCTGGCGCGACTCGGTGCGCGATGCTCACGAACTGGCGCGGCTGATGCAAGGCGCACAGAAGAGTTATGTCGCGGTCACCGACGAGGCGCACCGGATCGAGCCAACCCGGCGCAATGTGCAGAGCTTCTGGCGGGTGCTGGAGAAAGCCCCACACTGGCATTACGTGTCGCTGGTATTTCCGACCTCGTGGTTTTCTTCTTTCGATACCCGGATCGAACAGGAGCTGTTTCGCTCCACCCAGCGCCACATGCTGGTACCGCTGCACGATTTGCTGGTCGCGGAACTGGCGAAAATCAAGGCGATCCGCAGCACCGACCGGCGCAACAGCGTGGAAAGCGAAGACCCGGCGCAGTGGCAGAACTATCAGAAGGCGACGGACCTGGTGGATCGGGCATTGCGTCTGGAACAACAGAATCAGCTGTTCGGTGAAGTGCAGAACAACCAACGGGTGCCGCTGGATGATCTGGTGCAACTGAGCAACAGCGCGTTGTCACTGAACCTCAACGCCGCCACCTTGCCCCACGCCGCTTACTACAATCGGCTGCTGGCGGCGGGCGACAGCGGCGACTTGCAGGCGCTGGACCTGAGCGTGGAGCGGCCGCTGATCGTCAGCAACTTCACCGGGCTGATGGAGCGCTGGCTCGATCAGTATTTCCTCGCCGACAACTTCGTCAGCAAGGCCGGTTACCTCAAGCTGCATCTGGAGCAATTGGAGGCGGGCAGCGGCAACAGCCTGAGCGAGCTGGAGGATCTGCGTGCGCTGATCGACGATCTACAAGCGGCCATCGCTCTGACCAACTCGACGTGGAGTCGCGGTAAGGGCCAGGAACTGGTGCCGGGCTATCGCGATTTCCTCGACAAGGTGCGCAAGAGTTCATTGCTTGGGCCGGCTGTCGAGCAGCAACTGGACCAGCAGGCGGGCAAGCTGCAACAGAGCTTTCGCGATCAGTGGATCGCCCAGGTCGGTTCGCGCGGCAACCTGCTGGTACAGCAGGGCAGCGGGCAACTGGCGCTGCAGGAACAGGTGGTCAAGCTCAACAACGCGGTGCAGGCGCTGTTCAAGCGTGACTTCGTGTCGGTTGCCATGCGCGCCAGTCAGGACAACGTCAACCTGCAGGGCCAGACCGTCGACGGCGACGACCTCAATACCTCGCTCAGCTACTTCGCCAGCTACAAGAGTTATGTCGCCGAAGAGTTGCCGCGCATCCCGCCGGCGTATCGCGAAGCCTTGCTGCAAGCCGCCGAAAGCGCCGCCGCTCAGGCGATGTGGCTCAGCCTCAAGGATCACAACGACCAGACTCAGCCTTATGCCGTGTTCAATGTGAAGGCCGAACAGGCCATGGCCCTGCAGAAAGCCTTCGTCGAAGTGCACCGCAGCGATCTGGCGTCGCGTCTGCAAGGGGCGTTGAACCGGCGGGCACTGGCGCAGATCGTCAGCGGCCTGGAGGAAATCACCGCACAGCCGTTGTTCGGCGGCCGTACCGAAATCAGCCAGTGGGACGGCTCGAAAAACCTCGGTCTGCAACTGTACGGCGCCAGCGATGTGCAGGACCTGAAGCTGAGTCTCAAGCAGCAGTTCAACACCATGCTCGGCATTACCGAACGGCGTACCTCGGCGTTGCAGTGGCTGACGACTCAGCAGGGCAATCTGTCGGCGCTGGATTACGAACGGGTGACCCAGTTCAGCGCACTCAACGACGAACTGCTCAAGTACAAGGACGCCAACCCGGCCAGTTCTCCTGCGCAGATCGAACAACTGGTCAGCCGCGACTTTGTCGAGATGGACACCGGCACCTGCGTGCAGACGTTGCAGACGGCCAACATCGCCGGCGGTCGCGGCACCCTGGCGATGCGCGCGGTGGAGTTGCAACAGAGCGCCATGCAGCGCTGCCAGTTCCTGCAACAACAGCAGGCTGCGGCGGCGTGGAACGAGCTGGCGACCTATTTCAATCAATACCTCGCCGATCGCTTTCCGTTTGCCAACGGTGTGCAGGCGCAAGATGCCGACCCGGCGCGGGTCCAGCACTTTCTGGAAATCATCGACAAGCGTCTGGCGGTGGCCCAGGCCGGACTGGTCCTGAGTCAGACCCCGGAGCGGCTGGCCGCCGAAGATTTTCTCAATCGCCTGAAGCAGGCCAGCGTATGGCTGACGCCGCTGTTCGTGCGCGACAAGAGTGGCATCCTCGGGGTTGAGCTCGACGTGCGCTGGCGCACCGACCGCGAAGAAGAGAAGGGTGCCGATCAGGTGATTGCCTGGGGCCTGCTGGCGGGAAATCAGCAGATCAGCTACCCCGGTGCCGAACAGCCGAACCTGCGCTGGATGGTCGGTCAGCCGATTCGCCTGACCTTGCGCTGGGCGCGTAACGGCAAGGAGCGCCCGGTTAACGATCCGTTGCAACCGAACCTGGTGGTGCGCGACATGGAGGCCGGTTGGGAGTACGGCGGGCCGTGGTCGTTGCTGCGCCTGATGCGCGCGCACTTTTCCGTGCAGCGTCAGCCGAACCTCGATTACACCGATTTTCCGCTGGCGTTGCGCCTGCCAGTGACGGCGGCGACCGACAGTATCACCAGCGAATCTACCCGGATGTTCGTGCGCCTGTCGCTGATGAGTCAGGGCTCGAAACTGCCGCTGGCGATTCCGCCGCTGCCGACCCGCGCACCGCGTTCGCCCTATCAACTGAGTGGCGCCACCGCCGCTCTGGACGCCCGTAAAGAGGAGGGGTTGTGAGCCTGCCATCGACGACTTTGCCGGACCTGATCGATCAGTTGCTGGCGCCCATCAGCGCCGAGCAACCCTGCGGGGTGGATTTGCGCTACGAGCGCGAGTACGACCAGTTGCGTGACCTGCGCCGCGAGGACGACACCAGCCTGCCGACCGGGGTCTGGCAGTCGGCAGTCAAACGGGCGAACTGGCCGGACGTGGAAGCGCTCACCACGAGCCTGCTGCTGGAGCGCAGCAAAGACCTGATGCTCGCTGCGTGGCTGGGCGAGGCGTGGCTGCATCTGCAAGCGCTGGATGGTTTGCCCGGCAGTCTCGCGCTGATCGCCAGCCTCTGCGAACGCTACCCCGAGCAATTGCACCCGCAGGCCGAGGACGGCGACCAGTCGTGGCGGGTGATTCCGCTGGAATGGCTGGTGCGCCGCTACAGTGAAGTCCTGCTGACCCGGGTGCCGCTGTTCGGCCCGCACCACAGTGATTTCGAGTTCTACACCCTGGACGTCTGGCGCCGCTTGCAGGTGCAGCAGGTCAAGGCCAACGACAGCAAGAACGCCAAGACCTCGGCTGACACCGCGCGCAACGAACAAAAAAAACTCGGCGACCAGATCCGGGTCACGCCCATGGCGTTCTGGCTGCGCATGCAGGGCAATCTGCTGTTGAGCTTGCAGCATCTACAGCGATTGGACGCCTGGAGCGAAAGGTATCTGGGTGAGCAGGGGCCGGGGTTTCACCCGTTGCAGGAAACCATTCAAGCGTTGCTGACGCTGGTTCAGGAGTTCATTGCCATGCACCCACAACAGCCGGCACCGCCACCTGCGGTGGTTGAGGTCCCTGTCGCCGTGGCACAACCGGTTGAAGAGGCGCCTGCCGCGCAGGTGTTCCGTGAGCCGGCCAGTCGTGAAGAGGCGTACCGACAATTGTTGCTGATCGCCGAATACCTGGCCCGCACCGAGCCTCATAGCCCCGTACCGTATCTGATACGACGCGGGGTGGAGTGGGGCAACAAGCCGTTGAGTGAATTGCTCGGCGAGTTGATCTCGGCGGACGCCGAATCGCGTCGTTTGTGGACCTTGCTCGGGGTGCTTTAGTGCACCCGCTGATTACCCAGGCGCGGCGGTAGCGCAATCGGGGTCAGCACCGGTTCTCCGGAAAAGAACGCCACCAGGTTTTTCCCCACCAGTTCTACCGTGCCTTGGGTGGCTTCCGGTGACAGGCCGGCGACGTGCGGCGTTAGAATCACGTTGCTCAGGCTTTTCAGCGCATCCGGCACCTGCGGTTCGTGATCGAACACGTCCAGCGCGGCACCGGCAATCCGCCGTTGCTCCAGGGCGATGATCAAGTCGGCGGTGGCGATGACACTCGCTCGGGCGATATTGACGATGAAGCCCTTCGGGCCCAGTGCATCGAACACCGGACGGGTCACCAGATGCTGGGTGCCGATTCCGCCCGGCGTGGCAACGATCAGAAAATCCGAGGCCCGCGCCAGTTCGGTCGGCGTCGAGCAGAACGCGTACGGCACATCGCTGCGCACCTGCCGGTTGTGGTAACTGACCTGCATGTCGAAACCGAGGTGGGCGCGCCTGGCAATCGCCATGCCCACCGCGCCCAGCCCGAGAATCCCCAAGCGTTTGTTGGCCAGCGACGGACGCATGATTTTCGGCCATTCACCCCGGCGCACGGCGGCGTTGCAACGCGGAATGTCACGCACCAGCGCCAGCAGCATCGCCATGGCATGGTCGGCCACCGACGAGGCGTTGACTCCGGCGCCGTTGGTCACGGTGATCCCGCGATCGCTGGCGGCTTGCAGGTCAACATGCTCGTAACCGGCGCCGATCACGGTGATGATCTTCAGGATCGGCAGGGCGGCGATTTCATCGGCGGTCAGGCCCAGCGGACCTCGGGTCAGCACTGCGTCGATTCGCGAGCCATGGGTGGCGATGGCTTGCGCCCGTTCGGCAGGGGTTGGCGCGAGGATCAGATGAAAACCCTGATGCTCGAGAATCGGCAGATAGTCATTGATGGTTTCAACCAGTACCAGAACGGTGGCGGGCATTACGCGGCTCCTGTGATCGTCGGCGGGGTTGCTTCGCGAAAGTTGTTGCAGAGTGCTGATTGCGGAGCGGCTTGGCAATCGTTGTCATTCGCGCGGTGCTGATTTGATTCTGGACGGCTTCGCTCAAGAAGCAAGGGCGCCGGCACACCGGCCATCCAGTGTGCCGACCTGATCATGGGGCTGCCTGGGCTCTGGTTTGCTCGGCCAGGGCAATCGGTTTGAAATCATAGGTCGGATAGAACTCGGTCCGGTAACTGCCCCACGCGGTATTTTCCAGGGCAAGGTTGACTTCCGCCAGACGCGAAGCCGGAAACCGCACGGTGACCACCTGGCCGATGCCCATCATGATTTTCCAGCTCACCACTTCAACGCCGGCCGGCGGAAAGGTTTTATAGAAACCTTGCCGGGTGAGCTGGGCTTTGATTTCACTCAAGGGGCGCGACTGGTCGTGTTTCAGGAATACGGTGAGCATCATCGCGTTGTCCGGAGTGGCGACGGCATTTTTTGCCAGTGGAGTAGTGGCTTGCGCATTGGCAGCCGTGTAGTGGAGTGAAGAGATCAACAGTGACGAAACCAGAAATGTTTTAAGTGTTTTTTGCATGGTGAACTTCCTTTTTTATTGTATGAAGGCTGATGTCGTTTCTACTGTTCCGGTGTAAGGCGCGTGAACGACGTAGATGCGTACAAGCGGGTTGCTTTCCACCATGTCGCGTGGCACTTCCCGGGAGTAAGTGAACTCATTTTTATTCAGTGCTTCCAAACGTCGGACAATCGTTTTGGTGGTGCCGATATCCGGGACAAGAACATGTTCGTTGTGATCGCCGGTGACAAAGAAATAACCACCGCCGCCATTGTTGTATTTTGAATTTCCAGTGTCGGTGTAAAAGAACTCATAACGATTGCGTTCGGGATCCCAGGTCGATATGCCAACGACGCCGGGATAATTGTCTTTTACGTCGGTTTCGGCAGCGCCTTCGATATAGACCCGGGTGGTCAGCCATCGAGGTGAGGAGGCTAGTTCGCGAACGTCGATACTCGCCGGGGCCTGCTGGGCCACGCTGGCGAAAGGAAACAGCAATCCTGCAAGCAACAGGCAGGTCAGAGCACTTTTTTGCATACGGTATCCTCTTTATGAAAGTTTTCAGTTTATGGACTGATCAAGTGTTCTAACGTCCAGCCGTGAAAAATATAGGCCCGACTGGCAGCGGTTTACAATGGCAAGGTAGTTGCTTGTAATATAATGGTTGTGTTTGGATCTGGGTAATGTTTTGTTGCTGTTTTTTGAGTTGTTTTAAGTTGTAGGATTAATCTGAGGTGTCGGGCTTGTTTGGGTGTTAAAGCGTTGTTTTTTGCGCGATGAGTCGGCTGTTGCTGTTGATAAACATCATTGGTAACAGTAAGGGCTTAAACAGGCTTGTAGGAAAACAAATGCAGTTGCAGATTGCGCATTGACGCCGCCGCACTTTGGTGCGGCGGCTCAGATTCGATTCAGAAAGTCACGTCGGCACTGTTGATCAGCCGCACGAACGTGCCACCGAGGGTGGCGTTGTGGTGCTCGATGATGGCTTGGGCAGGCAGCGCCGGGGTGTCCATGCAGGTGTGCGCGTCGGCCACCAGCAGCGCCTTGAAGCCCAGATCGGCAGCGGCGCGGCAGGTGGCATCGATGCAGAACTGAGTCTTCATGCCGACGAGGTACAGGTCGTCGATCTGTGCAGCATTGAGCTGCGGCGCCACATCCGTGCCGTGGAAAGCGTTGGGCCGGGATTTATCAAACAGGTGGTCGGCGTCAGCCTTGAGTTCGAGTTCCGGCAGCAATTGCCAGAAGGCGCTGCCAGCAGCAATCGGCGAGCCCGCCGGGCCGGTGTGGCGTACGGCATAGATCGGCACGTGTTGCTGGCGTGCCTGGTGGATCAGGTGCTGGATGTTGGCGAGCACACGTTCGCCGTCGTGGGGTTTTTCCGGGCCATGGAACAGACCGACCTGCATATCGATGATCAACAGTGCTGCGGACATGGTGTTTCTCCTTGAGGGCTGCAAGTGCCGCACGGACGGGAGAAACAACAAGGCCCCGTCCATTGCTGGCGGGGCCTTGGGTTCACTGCGCTGGATTCACCTCAGGCAGCCACACCACGACCCGCCAGTGGCGGTCGTGGTGGTACGGGTGTGGTGCAGCGGGCGAATGTTCATGCGCCGATCATGCTGGCGGCGGCGAAGGGCTGTCAACTGGCGTATTGAGCGATGCCGTTGCCGAACGACCAATTCTCCTTTTTGACTTCCACCAGATTGATGAACACGTCTTCCAGGCGAATGCCCAGTTGTGTGTTCAGGCTTTGCGCAATGGTCTGGTACAGGGCCTTTTTCTGCTCCAGCGTCCGGCCTTCGTTGAGGGTGATCTGGATGATCACCAACTGATCGCTGCGCTGGATGCCCAGGTACTGCGGGTCGAAGATGAAATGCTCGGCATCATGTTCGTTGAGAATCTGGAAGTTGTCGTGTTCCGGCACGTTAATGGTGTGACGCATGGCGGCGTAGATCTGCTCGCCAATGCGTTTGGCGAACGTGGGATCGGCGTGTTTTTTGATTTCGACGCGGACGAGGGGCATGGGCAGAGACTCCTTGGGGCAGGGGACTCATTCACGCTAGATGATCTGGGCGAAATTGAAAGTATCGGGTGGGTGAACCGATGCATTCGCGAGCAGGCTCGCTCCCACCTTTGGAAGGTGATCACCTGTGGGTATGAGCCAGCTTGCGAAAGCGTCGGAGGCTACCTACGAAACTTGCGGATTCTGCCTGCGAAGTTGGCGGATGCATCTGCTATCGGAACGGCGATGAACACGAAATCATGTGGGCACAGAGCAGCCCGGGCAGTCACTGCCAACAGCCAAGGAAGGCGAATGCTTCAAAACAATCGAGAACATCTGGAACTCGAACGGCTACTGAGCGAAACACGCAAGCTTGCGGCTGAACGGAAAAAGCTCATGGCAGAAGAAAAAAAGCTGAGGTGGGAGACGTATTTTTATCCACTCGCGGTAGTCACTGGGGTGTTAACCGCGACAGCGGCAGTAGTAGGCCTTTCACTTAAGTTTTGAGTGTTCGCGTTTCTCACTATTCAGAGCCATGTCCCCAATAAGGAAATCACTATGAACACATTTGACCGTCAGGCCATGATTGAGCGAGCGGATCGAGAGTACGATGAATGCGTTGAAAAAATGCGCATCAAACACAAAGGCGAAATGGTTCCAATCTTGGGACTGTTAGGTTTCGGCCTTTTTTGCATGTCACTCGGATTCCTCCTGGCCCGATCGATCTGACCAAGTCTTCCCGATCGCACATTGCACTGAAGCTTGCCAGAAAGCGACATGGCGCATACCTGTTGCCGACAACCATTTTCCCGAAAGCGACAACCCGCTGATCTGCTCCGTACAACCATTCCTCAGCTAAGTCTTTGCTTCTGCTCATTTATCGCGGAGAATCGCGCCCCTGTTTCGGCCGGAGCATGTCTGTCGGTTTTTTCCGACGCGTCCTGACCGAGTGGCAAGTGACCGGAATGCGGAGATCCGACCGGATGAATGATCAGGCCAATAGCGTCGACGAACGCTATGTAGCGGCAGCACCAGCTGAACTGTCGAGCTGGAATCGCCATGACACCACGTGGATGTTGGGACTGTTCGGGACGGCCATTGGCGCCGGTACCCTGTTTTTGCCGATCAACGCGGGTCTGGGGGGCTTCTGGCCGCTGGTGATCCTCGCGCTGCTGGCCTTCCCGATGACATTCTTCGCTCACCGCGGTTTGACCCGCTTCGTGCTTTCCGGTCGCGAAGGCGCTGACATCACCGAGGTGGTCGAGCAGCATTTCGGCATCAAGGCCGGTGCACTGATTACTCTGCTGTACTTCTTCGCCATCTTCCCGATCCTGCTGATCTACAGCGTCGGCCTGACCAACACGGTCGCCAGTTTCCTCGAGCACCAACTGCACATCACGCCGCCACCGCGCGCGCTGCTGTCGTTCGTGCTGATCCTCGGCCTGCTGGCGGTGGTGCGTTGTGGCGAACAGGCGATCGTCAAGGCGATGAGCCTGATGGTGTATCCGTTCATCGTCGCGCTACTGTTCCTGGCGGTGTACCTGATTCCGCACTGGAACGGCGGCATCCTGACTACTGCTTCGCAAGTACCGGCGCCGTCGGCGCTGTTGCACACAATGTGGCTGGCGATTCCGGTGATGGTGTTCTCGTTCAACCACTCGCCGATCATCTCGGCGTTCGCGGTGGATCAGAAGCGTCGCTACGGTGCTAACGCAGAACAACGCAGTTCGCAGATCCTCTGCCGCGCCCACCTGTTGATGGTGGTGATGGTGCTGTTCTTCGTCTTCAGCTGCGTGCTGACCCTGTCGCCGGAACAACTGGCCGAAGCCAAGGCGCAGAACCTGTCGATCCTGTCGTACCTGGCCAACCACTTCAGCAACCCGGCCATCGCGTTTGCGGCGCCGTTGATTGCATTCGTGGCGATCTCCAAGTCGTTCCTCGGCCACTATATCGGGGCCAGCGAAGGCCTCAAGGGCCTGATCGTCAAGACCGGCAAGCGTCCGGGCGCCAAGGCGCTGGACCGTATCGTGGCGGCGTTCATGCTGGTCGTGTGCTGGATCGTTGCGACCCTGAACCCGAGCATTCTCGGGATGATCGAGGCCGTCGGTGGTCCAGTGATCGCTGCGATCCTGTTCCTGATGCCGATGTACGCGATTCGTAAAGTGCCAGCGATGGCGCGCTATCGCGGTCAGGCCTCGAACGTGTTTGTCACCGCAGTAGGTCTGGTGGCTATTTCGGCGGTGATTTATTCGCTGACGGCGTAAGCCAAAGCGTTAGAGACTCAGCTACAGTGGCCGCTGTGCGTGATGCGCACAGCGGCTTTTTTTCGTCTGGAGACAGTGGATTGTCGAGCGCGCCCCAACCTGTAGAACCACCCAATCGCTGGCAGGACATCCTCGCCGGCCTGTCGATTGCCGGTCTGCTGTTGCCCGAAGCGGTCGCGTATTCGACCATCGCCGCGCTGGCGCCCCAGGCCGGGGTGATTGCCCTGTTTGCCGGGTTGCTCTGCTACGGGCTATTTGGCACCAGCCGCTTTGCCATTGTTTCCGCCACGTCTTCATCGGCGGCGGTGCTGGCGGCGGCCACCGCGACCATGGCCAATGGCGACCCGCAGTTGCGCGCGACGCTGGCGGTCGGGCTGGTGCTGGTCACTGGCGGCCTGTTCCTGCTGGCGGGTATCTTTCGTTTCGGCAGCGTCACCTCGTTTATCGCCAAACCGGTGTTGCGCGGATTCGCCTTCGGCCTGGCGCTGACCATCATTCTCAAGCAGGTCGCCAGTGTGGTCGGCGTGCACCTGACTGATGCCAATCTGGTGCGTTTCGCCCCGCAACTGCTTGAACAATTGCCGCAATGGAACTGGCCGGCCGCCGCTGTGGCAGCCGTTGCGTTGGTACTGTTGGGGTTGTTTGCCCGCTTTCCACGGGTGCCCGGTGGTTTGCTGGTGGTGGTAATCGGCATCGTTGCCGGGCAATGGCTGAATCTGCCGGCACATGGTGTGCCGCTGATCGGCTTGATCGACCTGAGCCTGGAGGTGCCGAACCTGCCGGTGCTGCCGTTCGCCGATTGGCTACGGCTGGGCGAAGTAGGGTTTGCGCTGGTGATGATTCTGTATGCCGAGTCATACGGCTCGATCAGTTCGTTCGCGCTCAAGCACGGTGATCGTGTGACCTCCAACCGTGACCTGCTGGCGTTGGGTGCATCGAACCTGTTGTCCGGGCTGTTTCATGGCATGCCGGCGGGGGCAGGGTATTCGGCGACGTCGGCGAACGAGGCGGCCGGGGCAACTTCACGCTGGGCCGGGGGCGTGGCGGCGCTGGTGGTGCTGGTGATCGTGTTGACTGTATTGCCGTGGATTGCCCTGACACCGGAACCGATTCTGGCCGCCATCGTCATGCATGCGCTGGGCCGTGGCTTGAGTCTGCAACCGCTGGGGCGTTACTTCGTCTGGCGGCGGGACCGGGTGCTGGTGTTGTGCGCGGTGGGAGCGGTGCTGGTGCTGGGGATTCTCGACGGGTTGCTGGTGTCGGTGGCCATCAGCGTGTTGCTGATGCTAAAGCAGATGTCGGCGGCGGATATTCAGGTACTCGGGCGGATCGACGGCGGGCATGACTTTGTCGATCTGCAGCGGCATCCGACGGCTGTCTCTGAGCCGGGGGTGTTGATTGTGCGGCCCAGTGAAGCGTTGTTCTTTGCCAATGTGGAGCGGATTCTCGGCGCGGCATTGCGTCTGATTCGGCATTCGGACGCGCCGGTGCACACGGTGATCCTCAGTCTTGAAGAAACCCCGGATCTGGATGGCACCAGTATCGAGGCGATGCAGGAGTTTTTTCTGCGGGTGCATCAGGAAGGCAAGCGGCTGATTCTGGCGCGGCTCAAGCATGAAGCGCTGGCGGTGTTGGAGGCGTTGCCGGAGGTGACGGCCAACGGGGTGATCCTCAGTGGGTTGAGCGTGGATGGCGCGGTGCAGCAGGCCCGCAAGCTCAACCCATAATCCCCTGTAGGAGTGAGCCTGCTCGCGATAGCGTTGTGTCAGTCGATAAAAATGTAGCTGACACACCGCTATCGCGAGCAGGCTCACTCCTACAAGGGATCGGTATTCAAGGCATAAAAAAACGCCGCTCATCTCACGATGGGCGGCATTTTTCATTGCGTTGCAACGTTAGGCTTGAACGACCGGGATCTTGGCGTTCGCAGCAGCTTCACGGAACTCGGCGATCTGGTCGAAGGACAGGTAGCGGTAGACATCGGCCGCCATGCTGTCGATCTTGCCAGCGTATTCCATGTACTCCTCGACGGTCGGCAGGCGACCCAGGATCGAAGCAACGGACGCCAGCTCAGCCGAAGCCAGGTAGACGTTCGCGCCGTCGCCCAGACGGTTCGGGAAGTTACGGGTGGAAGTCGAGACCACAGTGCTGTTCGGCTCAACGCGTGCCTGGTTACCCATGCACAGCGAGCAGCCTGGCATTTCCATGCGCGCGCCAGCCTTGCCGTAGATGCCGTAGTAGCCTTCTTCGGTCAGTTGGTGAGCGTCCATCTTGGTCGGTGGCGACAGCCACAGACGGGTTGGCAACTGACCCTTGACCTGATCCAGCAGTTTACCGGCAGCGCGGAAGTGACCGATGTTGGTCATGCACGAACCGATGAACACTTCGTCGATCTTCTCGCCAGCAACGCTGGACAGCAGACGGGCGTCGTCCGGGTCGTTCGGCGCGCACAGTACAGGCTCGCTGATGTCGGCCAGATCGATTTCGATGACTTCGGCGTATTCGGCGTCGGCATCGGCTTCCATCAGTTCCGGGTTGGCAACCCAGGCTTCCATCGCTTGAGCACGACGTTCCAGGGTACGTGCATCGCCGTAGCCTTCGCCGATCATCCAGCGCAGCAGGGTGATGTTGGAGTTCAGGTACTCGGTGATCGACTCTTTCGACAGCTTGATGGTGCAACCGGCAGCCGAACGTTCGGCCGAGGCGTCGGACAGTTCGAACGCCTGTTCCAGGGTCAGACCTTCCAGGCCTTCGATTTCCAGGATGCGGCCGGAGAAGGCGTTTTTCTTGCCTTTCTTCTCCACGGTCAGCAGACCGTTCTGGATGGCGAAGTAAGGAATGGCATGAACCAGGTCACGCAGGGTGATGCCAGGTTTCATCTTGCCTTTGAAGCGCACCAGGATCGATTCCGGCATGTCCAGCGGCATGACGCCGGTGGCAGCGGCGAACGCAACCAGACCGGAACCGGCCGGGAACGAGATGCCCATCGGGAAACGGGTGTGCGAGTCACCACCGGTACCGACGGTGTCTGGCAGCAGCATGCGGTTCAGCCACGAGTGGATGATGCCGTCGCCCGGACGCAGGGAAACGCCGCCGCGGGTCATGATGAAGTCAGGCAGGGTGTGGTGGGTGGTTACGTCGATCGGCTTCGGATACGCCGCGGTGTGGCAGAAGGACTGCATCACCAGGTCAGCCGAGAAGCCCAGGCACGCCAGGTCTTTCAGTTCGTCACGGGTCATTGGACCGGTGGTGTCCTGAGAACCTACGGTGGTCATCTTCGGTTCGCAATAGGTGCCAGGACGAATGCCTTTGCCTTCTGCCAGACCACAAGCCTTGCCGACCATTTTCTGCGCCAGGGTGTAACCCTTGGTGCTTTCGATCGGTGCATCAGGCTTCTTGAACAGGTCGAACGCAGGCAGACCCAGTTCGGCGCGAGCCTTCTCGGTCAGGCCACGGCCGATGATCAGCGGGATACGACCGCCAGCACGAACTTCGTCCAGCAGCACCGGGGTCTTCATTTCGAAGGTGGTCAGGACTTCGTCAGTGCCGTGTTTGCAGACTTTGCCAGCATGTGGGTACAGGTCGATCACGTCGCCCATGTTCATGTTGGTAACGTCGAACTCGATTGGCAGTGCGCCGGCATCTTCCATGGTGTTGTAGAAGATCGGAGCGATTTTGCTGCCGAAGCAGAAACCGCCAGCGCGCTTGTTCGGCACGTAAGGGATGTCGTCGCCGAAGAACCACAGTACCGAGTTGGTAGCGGATTTACGCGAGGAGCCGGTACCGACCACGTCACCGACGTAGGCGATCGGGAAGCCTTGACCGCGCATTTCTTCGATCTGCTTCATCGGGCCGGTCTTGCCTTGCTCGTCCGGAACGATGCCGTCGCGGGCCATTTTCAGCATGGCCAGGGCGTGCAGCGGGATGTCAGGACGCGACCAGGCGTCTGGCGCCGGGGACAGGTCGTCGGTGTTGGTTTCGCCGGTGACCTTGAACACGCGCAGGCTGATCTTGTCGGCCAGCACCGGGCGCTTCTTGAACCACTCGCCGTCAGCCCAGGATTGCAGCACGGCCTTGGCGTGAGCGTTGCCGTTCTTGGCTTTTTCAGCCACGTCGTGGAAGGCATCGAACATCAGCAGGGTGTGCTTGAGTTCTTCGGCAGCCACTGGCGCCAGCTCGGCGTTGTCCAGCAGTTCAACCAGGGTCACGATGTTGTAGCCGCCCTGCATGGTGCCGAGCAGTTCTACAGCGCGCTTCTTGTCCAGCAGAGGGGAGGAGACTTCGCCTTTGGCCAGAGCCGACAGGAAACCGGCTTTGACGTAAGCGGCTTCGTCCACTCCAGGTGGTACGCGATTGGTGATCAGGTCAACGAGGAAAGCTTCTTCGCCAGCCGGAGGATTCTTCAGCAGCTCGACCAGGCCTGCAGTTTGTTCGGCGTTAAGCGGCTGGGGAACGATACCCAGGGCTGCACGCTCTTCGATATGTTTGCGGTAGGCTTCAAGCACAGTTATTACCCTCATCAGTGGTCCCAAATGGGTGTCCGGGACGCTCATCCCGAAATTGCCGTACTCATGCACCTCACGACGTTGTGGGTCGTCTGGCCAGAATTACCGGCAATTCCTTACAGAAGCTGCTTTCAAAGTTTTACGCCTGCAGAACGGGGAGCTGATGAGGGTTGGCGTTGGGCTTTTCCCCGCTGGAAAAACCCTTCGCCAACACCGCTCTGAAGGAACGACTGTGCTCGTGACGCTTTGAAAACAGCTTCTAACGGACATTGGCGCCTTAAAAGGCTGGCTGATTCTACGGCAAAAAAAATTTAAAGGTAAGTCGGACTCTATTGGACTTTGGTGGCGTTGTGCGCGGGCGGGTCAAACCGCGATCCAGCGCTTGTCCCTGACATTTGAGGGGTGATCAATGCCCGACAAAGGGCTAACATGCCGGCCTGTTCCGCGTTTCAGTGTTTTGCCAATTTATGCCCAATCAGACCATCAAGACCCCCTGCGTCGGCCTCTGCTCCACTGTTTACGGAGATCTGGTGTGCCGCGGCTGCAAGCGTTTCCACCATGAAGTGATCAACTGGAATGGTTACGGCGAGGAAGAGAAACGCGCGGTGTGGTTGCGGCTGGAACAATTGCTGTCACAAGTGATGGCGGGCAAGGTCGAGATCTTCGATTCGGCGCGTCTGCGCCAGCAACTGGAACAGCGCAAGATCCGCTTCGTACCGCATCAGTCGGAATATTGCTGGGCCTATCAGCTGATTGCGCGCGGGGCGCGGGTGATCATTAATCTGGAAGCCTACGGGATGGTGTTGCTGCCGGAGTTCCGCGACTGGAACCTGCCGGAGTTGCGCGATGCCATTGATCGGGAATTCTTCCTGCTGTCGGAAGCGCATTACCAGCGCTACATCGCCCCGGTCTTCCTGAAAGACGCCTTCGGCGCCTGAAGATCAAAAGCTTCGCGAGCAAGCCCGCTCCCACAGGGGAATGCACTCCAAATGTGGGAGCGGGCTTGCTCGCGAAGACAGACTTTCAAACGCCGCAGTTCCTAATGCTTCACCGCCAGCTCCACCAGATGATCCTCAACCTCCTGCGGCTTGAGCACCAGTACGTCGCTTTCCAGCGCATCCAGCACCACTTCGGCGGTATTGCCGATCAGCGCCCCTGACAACCCGGTCCGCGCCACGGTGCCGATCACGGTCACCGCCGCCTGCAGCTTGTGCGCCATGAACGGAATCAGCACATCCGCCGGGCCTTCCTCGATGTGCAGATGGGCTTCATCGACATCGAATTCCGTCTGAAACGCCTTGCACTGCTCGCGATAACGCGCCTCGATGGTTTCGCTGAGCTGTAAGGTCGGGTCGGCTGCCGAGAGCATCGGCGACGGATGCGCACTGATCACATGCAGATGCCCCTTGGCCAGACTGGCGATGTCATAGCCATGATCAATGATGGTGGTGTGCAAATGCCGGTGTTCGCCATCGGCGTTGCCCACGTCAACTGCCGCCAGAATCACCCGGTCCTTCCACGGCGTGCCGGTTTTCACCAGCAGCACCGGGGTTGGGCAGTGGCGCAGCAGTTTCCAGTCAGCCGGGGTCAGCAAGGCTTTTTTCAGCGCGCTGTCAGGAAAGTGCTGTTTGATCACCAGCCCGCAGCCTTCGGCCTGCTGCACATCGATGATGGTTTCGTGCAGGCTCTCGTTCCACGCCTGTTCGGTGGTCACGCTGTAGCCGTCGGCGATCAGCGCGGCTTTGAGCACGCCGAGCATGCCAGCGTGGTCGTGCTTGCGGTCACACACCAGCAGGTGCAGATGAGCCTGGGTCACGCCGGCGATCAACTTGGCGCGCTTGAGCGCCAGGCTTTCCGAATGTTCGGGTTCGATGACCACCAGAATGCTGCGAATGGCTTGCATGAGCGGAGTCTCCAGCAAAGAAAAGGCACGGCGTTGCACAACTATAGTTGCTGCTCATCGGCCTGCGACTTGATGCATATCAACGCCTGCGACTGGTGGTCTGCGGGCAGGCCGGTATAATCGGCGCCCTTCGCGCCAATACCTTTACCGTGAGCCCCATGATCCTGCCCGAAATCCACGAATTCCTTGGCTGCCGCACGCCCGACGCCTGGGTCCAGGCTGCACTGGCCGATCAGGAAACCCTGCTGATCGATCACAAGAACTGCGAGTTCAAGGCTGCCAGCACCGCGCTGAGCCTGATTGCCAAGTACCATTCCCACGTCGACCTGATCAACATGATGTCGCGTCTGGCCCGGGAAGAGCTGGTGCACCACGAGCAAGTCATGCGCATCATGAAGCGCCGCAAGATCGAGTTGCGCCAACTGCATGCCGGCCGCTATGCCTCGGGCCTGCGCAAAGTGGTGCGCAGTCACGAACCGGTAAAACTGGTCGATACCCTGGTGGTCGGCGCGTTCATCGAAGCACGCAGTTGCGAGCGATTCGAGGCGCTGGTGCCGCATCTGGACGAAGAACTCGGCAAGTTCTATTTCGGCCTGCTGAAAAGCGAAGCGCGGCATTTCCAGGGTTACCTGAAGCTGGCTTACCAGTACGGCGACGCGAAGGACATCGCCCAGGTGATCGAAAAGGTCCGCGCTGCCGAGCAGGAACTGATCGAATCGCCGGATGAAGAGTTTCGCTTCCACAGCGGTGTGCCGGTCGCTGCCTGACACACAAACTGTTAAAAACTCTTAAGAGTATGAAATATCACCGAAAACCGGCCCCAGTGGCCGGTTTTTGCTGCCTGCAACAACGCCACACCGGCGATTGCCGCCATAATGTCGACCACTTCACACATGGGTTGGCAGACGGTCGTTATGGATAACCTGGGTTTTGGCAAGGTCCTGGTGGTCGAGGACGATGAGCGTCTGGCCACGCTGATTGCGCACTTTCTCGAACAGCATGGCTACGAGGTGCGCGCGGTGCATCGCGGTGATCTGGCGATAGCCGCGTTTCTCGAGTTCCAGCCCAAAGTGGTGGTGCTCGACCTGATGCTGCCAGGGCAGAGCGGGCTGCACGTGTGCCGGGAAATCCGCAGCGTGTCGGACACGCCGATTGTCATCCTCACCGCCAAGGAAGACGACCTCGACCACATTCTCGGCCTGGAATCCGGCGCCGATGACTACGTGATCAAACCGATCAAACCGCCGGTGCTGCTGGCGCGGCTGCGCGCGTTGCAGCGGCGCCAGGTACCGGAAAGCGGGGTGGTCAGCTCGCTGGAGTTCGGCCGGTTGAGCATCGATCGCAGCTGTCGCGAAGTACGCCTGGCCGGCGAAATCATCGAAATGACCACCATGGAGTTCGAACTGCTGTGGCTGCTGGCCAGCGCCGCCGGCAAGACCCTGTCGCGCGATGACATCCTCAACCGCATGCGCGGCATCGCCTTCGACGGGCTCAATCGCAGCGTCGACGTGTATATCAGCAAGTTGCGCAACAAACTCAAGGACAACCCCCGTGAGCCAGTCTGCATCAAGACCGTGTGGGGCAAGGGCTATCTGTTCAATCCGTTCGCGTGGGAGCTGTAGATGCTGCGGTTATTCCTCGGGCTGTTTCTGGTGATGACGGTGGGGCTGGTATTGGCCCTGCAAACCGTCGAGCACACCTTCAACGCGTTGCTCGACAATCAGATGCAGGCCTACAACCGTGAAGCGGTGCGCGGGCAGGCGTGGTCGCTGGTCGAGCACATGCGCGATCAACAAGGTGCGGCGCGCGAGCAACAACTGGAGGCGTTGCGCCCGCACTACGGCTTGTCGCTGAAGCTGGCGGAAGCCGATCAACTGGCCCTCAGCCCTGAGGAAAAGTCCGAACTGGCGCAGAATCTGCTGGTGATTCGCGACAACTACACCGAGTTCATCAGCAACATCGACGGTGGTTCGCAGTTGCTCAGCATCAAGCTGCCGCCGGAACCAAGCCTGATGCCGTTCTACATCGCGGTGGCTTACGCGATGCTCGCGGTGCTGATCGGCATCGTGCTGTTTTTCTGGGTGCGCCCACACTGGCGCGATCTGGAGAAACTGCGCCTGGCCGCCGAGCGTTTTGGCGATAACGACCTGTCGGTGCGCATTCAACTGTCCAAGCGCTCGAACATCCGCGACCTGGCCGAGCACTTCAATCTGATGGCGGCGCGCATCGAGAGCCTGATCGCCAATCAGCGTGAGCTGACCAACGCGGTGTCCCATGAACTGCGTACGCCGATTGCGCGGCTGTCGTTCGAGCTCGATCAGCTCAAGCAGCAACCGGACGCCAGCCAGAACCGCGAACTGATCGCCGACATGTACGCCGACCTTGGCGAGCTGGAGGAAATGGTCTCCGAACTGCTGACCTACGCCAGCCTCGAACGCGGCGCGACGGTGATCAAGCGCGAAAACATCCAGGCTGCCAACTGGCTCGACAGCGTGGTCGGCAGCGTCGCGCTGGAGGCGGAAGCGGCGGGGGTGCAGTTGCTGATCGGTGATTGTCGGATCGACACCGTGCGCATCGAGCCGCGTTTCATGGCACGAGCGGTGATCAATCTGCTGCGCAATGCCATTCGTTATGCCGAACAGCGCGTTGAAGTGACGCTGGTGCGCAGCGGCGATTATTACGAGGTGCGGGTCAACGACGACGGCCCGGGTGTGCCGGTGGACGGTCGGGAGAAGATCTTCGAGCCGTTCTCGCGGCTGGATGCCAGCCGTGATCGGCGCACGGGCGGTTTTGGCTTGGGGCTGGCGCTGGTGCGGCGAGTGTCGCAATCCCATGGCGGGCAGGTTGAGGTCGGGGAATCGGTTTGGGGTGGGGCGTCGTTTCGGATGACTTGGGCGCATCTGGATTGATTTGCGTTGCCAGTCCCGGCTTCTTCGCGAGCAGGCTCGTTCCCACAGGTTGAATGCATTCCAGATGTGGGAGGGAGCCTGCTCGCGAAGAGGCCATCAATCACACCACAAACCCCTGCTCATTTAACCAACCCCAACCGCTCATGCCACCGCGCAATTGACTCTTGGGGATAAACCTCAAACTGCTTGTCTCCGGGCTTTGCGTTCACCTCAACCCACGGCGCCTTCGAACCGAGCATCAAGTGCGTGTGCTCCGGCGGCACCGGCAACGGCGTGTCGATGGCCGAGGCGAAGGGGTGGATCAGCTCCGGCCATTGCGGGCTGAACAGCCATAAACCGCTGCCGCACAGTGAGCAGAAATGCCGTTCGGCGGTGCTGCGGTGTGCACGTTTGTCGCCTTCGTCCTTCATCTTCGCGTGGTAGATCGAGATGTGTTTGCGCCCCTGAACCTTGAGGCTGGCCGAGTCGCCGCCGAGGTTGATCGCATAGCCACCACCGCCCTGGGTCTTGCGGCAGATCGAGCAGTAGCAGCGTTGATAAGGGTAGGGGTGGGCGCTGGTCAGGCTGAAGGTGACGGCGCCGCAGTGGCAGGAGCCTTCGAGGTGCATGAGGGGCCTCCGGTGGGCTGAAGTGGTGCGGTTCAGCCTAGAAGGTTTGTGGCGATCATGCTGACGCCTTCGCGAGCAGGCTCGCTCCTACAAGGGAACGCATGCCCCTGTAGGAGTGAGCCTGCTCGCGATGAACGATAACGCGCAGCCACTGGACGCCCACCGCCAGCCCGGTCAGCATGTCCCACAAAAAAGGCACCCACCCCATGCGAAAACTCCCCTCACTGGCCGCCCTGCGAACTTTCGAATGCGCCGCCCGCCACGCGCATTTCGGCCGGGCCGCCGCCGAGCTGTGCGTCACCGACAGCGCGGTCAGCCACCAGATCCGTCAGCTCGAAGAACAACTGGGTGTCTCGCTGTTCATCCGCGAAGGCCGGCAGATCCGTCCAACCATCGCCGCCGGACGGCTGATGCAGAGCCTGCAGCAGGCCTTCGAACTGATCGGCGAGGCCTGCGATGAACTGCGCGATCCATCCTCGCTGGCGGTGTTGCGCCTCGCGGTCACCGCAGAGCTGGCGCAAAAGTGGCTGATGAACCGCCTCACCGATTTCTATGCGCGTTATCCGCACATCACCCTGCATCTCTACGAACAGCCGATCGACGCCAGCGCGCCGGGTGAAGACATCGACCTGGCGATCACCTACGGCACCGGCCCGGTGGACAGCAGCGCCTACTTCGTGCGGCCGTTGCCGGCGCTGCAGTTCTTCCCGGTGTGCAGCCCCGGGCTGTTCAACCAGGGCAACCTGAAAGCCCCCAAGGACCTCGCGCGCCACTGCCTGCTGCACGATGACCAGGACGGCAAGACCTGGACCGCATGGCTCACCAGCCACGCCGGCGATCTGCGCCCGCAGCGCCAGTTGTATTTCGCCCACGCCGGGCTGGCGCTGGAGGCGGCGGCGCAAGGGCAGGGTGTGGCGATGGGCGACAACCTGACCGCGCAGGAGGACTTGCAGAGCGGGCGACTGGTGCGACCGTTCACCTCCAGCATGACCGCGCTCGGCCAGTACGCGCTGGTTTGCGAACGGCTGCGCCTGGAGCGTCCGGCGGTGGCGCAGATGCTCGAATGGTTCAACGATCAGCTGACCGATTGATGAATTGAATTCAATGGTTCCGCAATAATCATCGTTGGCGGGCTAGCCGTCCGCGACCGTAGCCTGTGGTCATTCCCAACCCCAAGACGAGGTTTGATCATGGCACGTTTGCTCGACTCCACCCCCAAACACGACGGTTTCCGTCTGCCCGGCGAATTCGAACGCAAGTCCGGCTGCTGGCTCGGCTGGCCGGAGCGCACCGACGTGTGGCGCAACGGCGCGAAACCGGCACAGAAAGTCTGGGTGCAGATCGTCACCGCCATTTCCCACAGCGAACTGGTCACCGTCTGCGCCTCCGCCGCGCAATTCGCCACCGCCCGCCGCCAGTTGCCGCCGCAAGTGCGCGTGGTCGAGATGACCTGCAACGACACCTGGTTCCGCGACAGCGGCCCGTGCTTTGTGGTCAACGATGAAAGCGGCGAAGTGCGCGGCGTCGATTTCGAGTTCAACGCCTACGGTGGTCTCGACGGTGGCTTGTATTACCCGTGGGACAAGGACGATCAGATCGCCAGCAAGATCCTCGAAATCGAACGTTTCGACCGTTACCGTGCACCGCTGATTGCCGAACTGGGCGGCATCCAGAGCGACGGCCAGGGCAGCATCCTCACCACCGAACAATGCCTGCTCAACCGCAATCGCAATCAGCATCTGGGCAAGGACGAAGTCACCCGACGCCTGACCGATTACCTCGGCGCCGAGCAGGTGATCTGGCTGCCACGGGGCTGCAAGTTCGATGAAACCGACGGCCACGTCGATGACCTCGCGTGCTTCGTGCGCCCCGGCGAAGTGGTGCTGCAATGGACCGACAACCGCGACGACCCGCAGTGGGAAATCTATCAGGAGGCCTACGACATTCTGCGCAGCACCCGTGACAGTCGCGGCCGCGAGTTGATCGTGCACAAGCTGCCGCAACCGGACGTGCTGGAGTGGACCGCCGAAGAAGCCGAAGGCCTCGATCAGCAGGACAGCACCCACACCCGTCAGGCCGGCACCAAAATCTGCGCGTCGTACATCAACTACTACGCCGGCAACAGCTCGATCGTGGTGCCGCTGTTCGGTGATCGCAACGATCAGGTGGCACTGGCGACCCTCGCCGAGCTGTTCCCGCAGCACAAGATCGTCGGCATTGATAACTCCCGGGAAATCCTCCTTGGTGGCGGCAACGTCGCGTGTATCACCATGCCGCAGTACGCCGGCACGCCATACAAGAAGGGGGTGTGATGATGGGCCTGCACAAACTGACTCAAGCGTTATTGCTGGTGCTTGCACCCCTGTGTGTGCAGGCCGCCGACACTGCCAAACCGGTGGTCAACCTGTACATCTGGGGCGAGTACCTGGCCCCGGATACGCTGAAGAATTTCGAAGCGAAAACCGGCATTCACGTGGTTGCCGATCACTTCGATTCGCTGGAAACCGTGGAGACCAAACTGCTCACCGGGCGCAGTGGTTATGACCTGGTGCTGACCGCCGGCCAGCATCTGTCACGGGCCATTGAAAGCGGTGCGATCCAGCCACTGGACAAGGCACGGGTGCCGCACTTTGCCGGGGTTGGCGAGGAGTTTCGTCAGCACATGGCGGTGTTCGATCCGGGCAACCGTTACGCCGGGATCTATGCCTGGGGCACCACGGGCGTGGGCTATCAGGAGGAGGCTGTCAAAAAGCGTTTGCCCGATGCGCCAAAGGACAGCTGGGCGATGCTGTTCGATCCGGCGGTGGTGTCGAAATTCGCTGATTGCGGGGTGAGCCTGCTCAATGATCCGAACGAGGTTTTTGCGGCGGTCATGAAGTACATGGACCTGGACATCAACCGGCAAAACCTCGACGACCTGAAACTCGCCGAGCAGCAACTGGCGAAGATCCGCCCGTACATTCGCTACTTCGACAATGACCTGAACATCAGCGACCTGGCCAATGGCAACACCTGTGTGGCGATGTCGTGGAACGGCAACGTGGCGATTGCGGCAGGGCAGGCGCAGGCGGCGAACAAGCCGTTCAAGCTCAGTTATCGCATCCCGAAAGAGGGCACGCTGATCTGGTTTGATGCCATGGTCATTCCCAAGGATGCACCGCATCCGCAGGCCGGGCTGGCGTTGATGGATTACCTGATGACCCCGGAGGTGATCGCGCCGATCACCGACACCATCCACTACGCCAACGCGATCACGGCGGCTGACGGCTTGGTGGATGCGTCGATCCGCAATGATCCGGGGACGTACCCGTCAGAGGCGGTGCGGGCTTCGCTGTACAGCAAGAATGACAATGGCAAGGCGTTCAATCGGGCTTTGATTCGGGCGTTCAGCCGGTTGAAGTCTGGTCTCTGATTTGAGGTTGCGACTGGCGCCTTCGCGAGCAAGCCCGCTCCCACAGGGGAACGCATTTCAAAATGTGGGAGCGGGCTTGCTCGCGAAGGGG